>JAICSG010001069.1 GCA_025937035.1 Thermoanaerobaculia bacterium
CCTCCTTGAAGGCGGTGATCGGATCGCCCGTCCGGCTCGGAGCAGGGGCTGGAGGTGGAGGAGCCGCCGGCCGGGGCGCCGCCTCGGCGCGCGGGGGCGCCGGAGGAGGTGCCGGTGAAGCGGCGGGCCGGGGGGCCGGCTCAGGGGCGCGCCGCTGGGGCGCGGGCGCCGGAGCGGGCCTCGGCGCCGCGGCTGCGGGCCGGGAGCTCCCGGCGGGCTCCGCGACAGGGAGCGAGCCGGCGAGGATCTCCTCGATCCGCGTCAGCTTCGGCAGCTCGGCCGCGCGCAGCCAGGCGATCTCGACCGCCAGGGCGCCGGTGTCGCTCCGCCGCACGATAGGCTCGCTGGTGAGGAGCTGGTTGAGCAGCCGCAGCAGGTTCTCGTAGCCGCTGGCCTTGGCGGTGGCGGCGAGCGCGGCCGCCTCCTCGCCGGGCAGGTCCACCTGCTCGGGAGAGCCGCCCATGGCGAGGTGGAGCGCGTCGCGGCAGAAGGCGAGAAACTGGCCGTAGACGTGGCGCGGGTCCCACCCCTCCTCCTCGATCCGGCGCACGGCCTCGCCCACCGCGGCGGAGTCCCCCGTGAGGATGCCCGCCAGCAGGGTCTGGAAGAGGGCGGTGTCGAGCCCGCCCAACAGGCGGATGGCGTCCTCATCCGCGATCGCCCCCGAGCCGAAGGTGGCGAGCTGGTCGAGCAGGGCCACCGAGTCGCGCACGCTCCCCTCGCCCGCCCGGGCGATCAGCCGGAGCGCCGTGTCGCTCGTGCGGATCCCCTCGGACTCGCAGATCGACCGCAGGTGGGCGGCCAGGATCGGCGACGGCACGCGCCGGAAATGGAATTCCTGGCAGCGCGAGAGGATGGTCGCCGGCACGGCGTCGATCTCGGTGGTGGCGAAGATGAACACCAGGTGCGGCGGCGGCTCCTCGACGATCTTCAGCAGGGCGTCGAAGGCCTGGCGGGAGAGGCGGTGGATCTCGTCGAGCACCACCACCTTGTAGCGGTCGCGGGCCGGGCCGTACTTCAGGCTCTCGGTGAGGTCCCGGACCTGCTCGACCTTGGAATAGGTCGCCGCGTCGACCTCGATGACGTCGAGGTCCGAGCCGCGGGTGATCTCCACGCACGGCGTACACTCGTTGCAGGGGTCGGCCGCGGGGCCGCGCTCGCAGTTGAGCGCCTTGGCCAGCACGCGGGCCGCCGTGGTCTTGCCCACGCCGCGGATTCCGGAGAAAAGATACGCCTGCGCGATGCGCCCTTCCTGAAGAGCGTTACGCAAAGCGGTAACGATCGGTTCCTGGCCGACGAGGCTGGAGAAATTCTGCGGGCGCCACTTGCGCGCGAGGACCTGATACGTCATAGGGGATGGCAGTGGTCTACGAAGGGTTCCGGTGAAGCTGCGGCACTCAGCCGCATACCTTATCGCTGCTCCCTTCCGGGCCTGACGAGGTTCGATAGTGGCCGATGCACAGGACCCGAACCCTTCGTGGGCCACTGCGAAGGCCCTCATGCTACGTCGGGGGGACGGGGAAGTCAAAGACGCGGCGCGACCTCTCCAACCCCGTCGTGGAAGCGCGAATTCCCGTCGCGTCCCAAGGAGCTTCCTCCGGGCTCGCACACTGTCTGCCTCAAGGAAAGACGGGGGCTCTCGAATTCGGGGAGAGGGGTCTCCCCAAAAAGACGAGGCCTCTCCCCAAAAGGACGAGGGGTCTCCCCAAAAAGACGGAGCTCCGTCCAAAAAGGGAGAGGGGTCTCCCTAAAAGGACGGAGGCCCGGCCATATAGTACGAGGGGTCTCCCTATATGAACCCGGCCTCTCCCCAAAAAGACGAGGCCTCGTCCAAAAAGGGAGAGGGGTCTCCCCAAAGGGACGGAGGGTTCCCCCACAGGTCCGGAGCTCCGGATTTTGCGTTGCGACCCTTCTCGGGTAACATACGCG
>JAICSG010001187.1 GCA_025937035.1 Thermoanaerobaculia bacterium
AGAGGCTACACTGGCGACGTGATGATCGTGATGGACGACGACCGCGAGACGCTCCAGAAGCTCTTCCGGAGCGTCGAATACGGGGGGCGCGTCGAGCACCCCTATTCGATGCCCTACGAGCACTTCGACGTCTGGGTGTGCCGGGGGATGCGGGAGCCGCTGGCACAGGTTTGGCCGCGGTTGAAGAAGTATCACTGAGGGGGTGTCGAAAAGATATTTCCACTGTAGAGACGCCCCGTGGGGCGTCTCCGAGGCGGAGAGGACGATCTTCTTGGCCCACAGTGTGACCGCGTAGCGTCCGGGAGAACACAGCCGATGTCGCCGATCCAGAGACGCCCCACGGGGCGTCTCTACAGTGGGCCCAGACGGAATTGCCACCCTCCGAAACCGACGAGCCATGCAAGAAACCACACCCCACCCCAAGCTCACCCTCCGCGCCCTCGCCCTCTGGCTGGGCGGGGTCGTCCTGCTGGGCCTGCTGCTCTTCGCCTACCGCTATCTGGAGGTGCTGGCGTCGCGCGGCCGCGAGGCGCCGATCTATCCGCTGCTCAGCGAGCTCACGGGCGCGTTCGCCGTCGGCCTGATGTTCTTCCCCTCCCGCTGGCTGGTCCGCCGGCTGCCGCTCACCCGGAGCACCTGGCCGCGCCGGCTGCCGGCCTACCTGCTGATGATGCTCGTCCTCGCGCCCACCGTGACGACGCTGATCTGGGGGCTGCGCCTCGTCATTTATCCCCTGGCGGGCCTGGGACCCTACGATTACGGGGTGATGCCCCTGCGCTACTTCATGGAGCTCCCCATCCAGGCGGTCGCCTATTCCCTGACCGTGGCCGGCATCCACGCCTGGTATGCCCTGGAGGCGGCGCGGCGGCGGGAGCTGCGGGCGGCCCAGCTCGAGGGGAGCCTCGCCCGCGCCCAGCTCCGCAACCTGCGGCTCCAGCTCCAGCCGCACTTCCTGTTCAACGCCCTCAACACCATCTCGGCCACGATGTATGAGGATCCGGCTGCCGCGGACGAGATGCTCGGAGGCCTGGCCGACCTCCTCCGCTCCTCCCTGCGCACGGCCCAATCCGACGAGGTCCCCCTGGAGGAGGAGCTGGCCCTGCTCGACCGCTATCTCCAACTGATGCGAGCCCGCTTCGGCGAGCGCCTGGCGGTCTCGATGGAAATCGACCCCGAAGCCTCGACCGCCCTGGTGCCGTCGCTCATCCTCCAGCCTCTGGTGGAGAACGCCATCCGCCACGGCAACGCCGAGCGCTCAGGGGCCGGCACGATCGCCGTGCGCGCCCGGACCGAGGGGCAACGGCTGGTCCTGGAGGTGGAGGACGACGGCCCCGGGGACGCCCGGCGGAACGGCCACAAGACGGATTCGGGGATCGGCCTCGCCGCCACCGCCGAGCGCCTCCAGCTCCTCTATGGGGATGCCCAGTCCTTCAGCGCCGGAGACGGCACGGCAGGGGGGTTTCTCGCCCGCGCCACCCTCCCCCTGCGGAGGGCCGCGTGATCCGCGCCCTGATCGCCGACGACGAGCCGCCGGCCCGGCGCAAGCTGCGGGAGCTGCTCGGCCGGGAGCCCGACTTCGAGATCGTGGGCGAGGCCGCGGACGGCGTCGAGGCGGTGGCGGCTATCCGCGAATCGAGCCCGGACGTGGTCTTCCTGGAC
>JAICSG010000186.1 GCA_025937035.1 Thermoanaerobaculia bacterium
CATTTCGCCAGCCTCCGCGCCTTGATGGTCACCGGCAGCGCCTCCGGCCCGGTGTGTATCAGGCTCACCCGGATGCGGCCGTCCGGCTGGCTGAGGATCTGGGCCGGCACGTTGCAGCCGATCACCTCGTATCCCGCCGGGAGCACGATCGCGTTGCGGCGGATGCCCAGAGTGCGGGTGAAGACGATGCGGTCCGTGCCTTCCCGAAGGTAGCTCTTGGGGTCCTTGTAGGTCTTTTCGATCAGCAGCCGGATGCCGCCGTCCGGTGGAACGGCATGCGGCAGGTGGATGCGGATGTAATCCATGCCGAGGTCCGCCTCGGGAAGGCCGCTCCGTCGGGCCTCTTCGCCGCTCACCTGCTCGAATTGCAAGGGCTGGGACGTCGCCCGGTCGCGGATCGACTCGCCGCTCGCCACGCTCCCCTTGCGGATCGGATTGAAAAAGACCGGCGCGCCGGGATCGATCGCCGTGACCTCGTACAGGATGTGGAACGAGGCCGACTCCGGATCGAGCAGCTCATAGAGACTGTACTCGTCCGTTTCGAGAGGCCGCTCCGGCGCGCGCGCCTGGCGGACGGCGGGAGAGGGCGACGGGGGCGCCACGGGGCGCGGGGGTTGGGCGCAGGCGGCGAGGAGAACGATCAGGGGAATGGTTAGGAGGCGCACAGCGGGCGAGTATAACGGAGGCGTTGGTGGATCGAGGGTTCGTTCAACCCCAGGCGGGCGCCTTTGCGCCGTCCAGACCCTGAGCCCCGTCCCGGCTCCCGATCGGCGAAAGATGAATATGCACCTCGGCGCCGAGAGCGTGAGCCAGCTTCGTCATCGTCGCCAGGGTGAAGTTGACGTTCCCCTTCAGCACCTTCGAGATATAGGGCTGGGAGACGCCGATCGCCGCCGCGAGCTCGGCCTGAGAGACTTTCTTCTCCTCCATCCAACGCGAGAGAGCCTCGGTAAACTCGATGATCGCCCGCTCCGTCCAGTACTCGTCGTGGCGCTCGGCAGCCTCGAACAGGACGGAAAAGCTCTTCTTGCTCATCTCAGTCCTCCAGGATCTTCAGCCTACGCCTGGCCTTGGCCTCCCGATACTCCTTCAAGGCAGAACGCGCGCGGCTCTTCTCCGCTTCAGGCGTCTTCTGGGTGCTCTTGAGGAATCCATGGGAGAGGACGACGATACGCCCCTCGTCATAGAACCAGAGGATTCGCACCCGTCCAAGCTCGATCTGCCAGATGTCATCCTCGATCTGGTGGCAGATCTCGGCGTTCCGGGGAGGCCCGGCCTCCGCCACGGCGGCAAGACGGGCCAGCATCCGGATCTTCTGCTTTGCGAGGGCCCCCCGCGGCTGAAATCCGAAAGGTGTTGGAATCGAGTCCTCATACAGGAATTCCAGCAACGGGCAGTCACCTCTCTCATTGCAGACAGCGAAGACGGCCCACTGCCCACGGCACACCACACGCAGGACCATAATAACCTATGAGTTAAGGTTCGTTCAAGGATATCCAGGCAGCGGAGCCTTGCGGGCTCACGTGCCGTAGGATTCGCTTCTTTTTACGGAAGGATGATACCGCAGAACGAGCCTGAGTCCCTACCGCCCCGCCAGCTCCGCGATCACGCTGGTCAGCTCCCGGGGGTCCACCGGCTTGGCGAGGTGGACCTGGAAACCGGCGGCGAGGGCGCGCTGGCGGTCCTCGGGACTGGCGAAGGCGGTCACGGCCACCGCCGGGAGGTCCATGGCGTCATGGCCGAGGGCGCGGATCTCGCGAATCAGATCGTAGCCGTCGCGCTCGGGCATGCCGATGTCGCTCACCAGGACGTCGGGATCGAACCCCTGGAGGGACTTCAGGGCCTGGCTCACCGACGCGGCCGGCACCACGTCGGCGCCCTGGATCGACAGCAGCTCGGTGAGGGCGTCGAGGGTCGATTCGTCGTCCTCCACGGCCAGCACGCGCAACCCGGCCAGCGGCGGGGACGACGGCGCGGCGCCGCTCACCGACTGGGTGAGGATGGGCAGCTCCTTCGTCGCCTCCCGCGGCCGGAGGAGCGGCAGGGAGACGGTGAAGACGGCGCCCTGTCCCGGGCCGGGGCTCTCCGCCGAGACGCTGCCGCCGTGCAGCTCCACGAGCTGGCGGACGATCGCGAGCCCCAGCCCCAGGCCGCCCTGCTGGCGGGTGGTGGAGGCGTCCGCCTGCCGGAAGGAATCGAAGACGTGCGGCAGCAGCTCGGGGTCGATCCCCTCGCCGCTGTCGCGCACCTGGATGCGGACCCCGCCGCCCGCCTCTTCCAGGCGGATCTCCACCCAGCCTCCTGCCGGCGTGAACTTGACGGCGTTGCCCAGCAGGTTGATCACGATCTGCTGCAGGCGGTCGGGATCGGCGAGCACCGGCCCCGCGCCGGGGTCGAGGAAGCGCTCGACGCGCACCCCTCTGGCCTCGGCGGCGGGGAGCACGGTGGCCAGGGCGGCCTCGACGCTCTCGACCGGGTAGACCGGACGGGTGTCGAGGCGCAGCTTGCCGGAGATGACGCGCGAGATGTCGAGCAGGTCGCCGATGAGCTGGGCCTGGGCCTTGGCGTTGCGCTCGATGACGTCGAGGGCGCGGGCCCGCTTCGCGGCGTCGAGCTGGCCCGAGCGCAGGATCTGGATCCACCCGGCGATGGCGTGGACCGGCCCGCGCAGCTCGTGCGAGAGGGCGGCGAGGAACTGGTCCTTCATGCGGTTCGCCGCCTCGGCCTCGGCGCGCGCCCGCTCGGCCTCCTCCTTGGCCGCCCGCAGCTCCTCCTCCGACCGCTTCAGATCGGAGAGGTCGGTCGCCGAGATGGCGAGCCCGTCCTCGGTCGGCTCGATGACGACCCGGAACCAGCGGTCGCTGAGATAGCTGCGCATCTCGAAGACGTCCGGGGCCCTCTCCGCCATGGCCCGGCGGTAGCGTGTTTCCATCTCCGTGCCGGCCAGCTCCGGGTAGATCTCCCAGAGCGGGCGTCCGAGGTAGTTTTCCACCAGCCCACGGCCGTAGCGCTCGAGGAAGCTGCGGTTCGCGTAGACGAGCCGCCAGTCCCGGTCGACCGCGAAATAGGAGTCGCTGATGTTCTCCAGAGCGTGGACGCGCTGGCGGTCCACCGCCGCGGCGTGGCTGCGCGCCTCCGCCACCTGGCGCGTGGCCCGGCGCAGCAGATGGACGACCAGGCTGATCACCACCCCCTGCAAGACCGCGACGGCCATCTGGGCCCCCTGCTCGAGCGGGGTGTCCGCCGGGTCCAGAAAATAGAGCCCGGCGAGGACGACGGAGAGCCCGGTGGTCAGCAGGCCCGGCCCGAGGCCGCCGTACCACGCCGCCAGGAGGGTGCCGAGCGGCAGCAGGAGCACGGGAGAGCCCGGGCCGAGCTTCCCCTCCAGGAGAAGCTTGAGCCCGAAGGTGGCCAGGACGAGCAGGCAGGCGGCTCCGTAGCGTTGCCAGGCCGGACGCATCTACTCCCCCGCTCCCGCGATCTCTCGGAGCGCGGCCTGAAGCTGCGGCAGGCTCACCGGCTTGGTCAGGTGCCGCGCGAAGCCCGCCTCCAGGCTCTGCCGCACGTCCTCCTCCATGCCGTAGCCGGAGAGGGCGATGCCACGCAGACCGTGGTGCGCCGACAGCTCCCGCATGAGATCGATCCCGCTGCCGTCGGGCAGCCCGAGATCGCTGATCACGAGATCGAAGCCGTCGCGCTCTGCGGCCGCGGCGAGCGCCTGGGAGACCGACCGGGCGGTGGTCACCTGATGTCCGGAGAGGGCCAGCAGGCCGGCCATGGCCTCGGCGGTATCGTCGTGATCCTCGACCAGGAGAATCCTCAGATTCTGGATTTCCGATTTTGGATTTTGGATTTCCTGGGGTTCTTCCGGGGCAGCCGGAAGCTCGCGGCCGCGCGGCAGGGAGAGGGTGAAGGTGGCCCCCTTCCCCCGCCCTTGGCTGGCGGCGGTGAGCGTGCCGCCGTGCATCTCCACGATCGCCTTGCCGATCGCCAGCCCCAGCCCCAGGCCGCCCGTGCGGCGCGGGCTGCGGATCCGCCCCTGCTCGAAGGCCTCGAAGATATGAGGCAGGAGATCGGGATCGATGCCGACGCCGGTGTCGGAGACCTGGAGGACCAGGCGGTCCGGCCCGATCGACGACCGCACGGTGACCACGCCGCCCACGGGGGTAAACTTGACGGCGTTGCTGAGCAGGTTCCAGAGCACCTGGGTCAGGCGCGACGGATCGGCCCAGAGGCGGTGGTCCCCCGGCGCCAGCTGGATGCGCACCCGCAGGCGGCCGGCGGCGATCTCACGCTCGCAGGCGATCGCGACCGTGTGCTCGATCAGCTTGCGGGCGTCGGTGACCTCCATGCGCAGATCGAGCTTGCCGCGGGCGATCCGCGTCAGGTCGAGCAGGTCGTCGATCAGCCGCGCCTCGAGCTCCACGTTGCGCCGGATCACGGCGACCGAGTGGCGCAGCGCGGGAGGGACGTCCGGGTCCTCGGCGAGGGTCGAGGAGAGGAGGAGCACGGGGCTCAAGGGGGTGCGCAGCTCGTGGCTGAGGGTGGCGAGGAACTGGTCCTTGGCGCGGTTGGCGGCCTCGGCGGCCTCGCGCATCTGAAGCAGCTCCTCGTTCTGGACGCGCAGCTCTTCCTCGCTGATCTGGATCTCCTGGTAGGCGTTGCGCAGGGCATCCTCCGCCGCCTTGCGCTCCGAGACGTCGCGGGCGATGCAGACGTGCAGGCCGGGGACGATGTTGGAGCGCGACCGCCACTCCAGGGGGATCAGCGTGCCGTCCGCGGCGCGCATCGGAAACTCGACCGCCAGCGAGCCGGCGGACATCAGTTGGCCGAGGGCCCGCTGCGCGGCCTCCAGGAGGTCCGCCGGGATGATCTCCGAGAAGTGGCGGCCGATCAGCGCCTCCCGGGAGGCTTGGAGGAGCCGGCAGTAACTCTCGTTGACGTCGACGTACCGCCCCGCGTCGTCGAACACGAGGATGGCGTCGGGGCTGGTCTCGAAGAGCGCCCGGTAGAGGCCCTCGGGGAGCTCGCCGGAACGGCGGAAGTCGTCAGCCATCGCGCAGGGTCTCCTGCCGCAGGACCTGCGAGATGGCGCTCTCCAGGGCCGGCAGGCCGACCGGCTTGGTCAGGTGCCGGCTGAAGCCCGCCTCGTGGCTCCTGCGGACGTCCTCCTCCATACCGTATCCCGAGAGGGCGATCCCCGGAGCTCCAAGTCGCGAAATCGCGCGCATCACATCGAGCCCGCTGCCGTCGGGGAGCCCGAGATCGCTGATCAGGAGGTCGAGGCTCCCGTCCCCCGCCAGGGCCTCGCCGGCCGCCAGCGCCGAGGCCACGTCGCCCGCCACGGTCACCTCGTGGCCCAGGAGGCGCAGCAGCTCGGCCATCGCCTCGGCGGTGTCGGCGTGATCCTCGACGAGGAGAATCCTCAGATTTTGGATTTTGGATTTGGGGTTTTCGATTTCCACGGGCTCCGCCGGCTCCTCGGGGAGGACCGGGAGGTCGCGCCCCCGCGGCAGCGCGAGGGTGAAAGCGGCCCCCTGACCGTGCCCCTCGCTCGCCGCGGAGAGGGTGCCGCCGTGCATCCCGGCGATCGCCTTGCTGATGGCGAGGCCCAGCCCGAGGCCTCCCGTCCGGCGTGGGCCGCGCGTCCGCCCCTGCTCGAAGGCGTCGAAGATGTAGGGCATCACCTCGGGATCGATGCCGATGCCGGTGTCGGCGACCTGGAGCTCCAGGCGGTCCGGCTCGACAGCCGACCGCACCGTGATCGTGCCGCCCAGGGGGGTGAACTTGACGGCGTTGCTGAGCAGGTTCCAGAGCACCTGGGTCAGGCGCGAGGGGTCGGCCCACAGCCGATGGTCCTCCGGCGCCAGGTCGGTCACCACCCGCAGGCGGCCGGCGGCGACCTCCCGCTCGCAGGCGATCTCGATCGTATGCTCGACCACCTTGCGCACGTCGGTCACCTCCAGGCGCAGGTCGAGCTTGCCGCGGGTGATGCGCGTGAGGTCCAGCAGGTCGTCGATCAGCCGCGCCTCCAGCTCCACGTTGCGGCGGATGACGTCGAGCTGCCGGCGAGGATCGGGGGGAATCCGGTCGTCCGCGGCGAGCCCGGAGGCGATGGCGAGGACGGGGGTCAGCGGAGTGCGCAGCTCATGGCTGAGCGCGGCGAGGAACTGGTCTTTGGCCCGGTTGGCGGCCTCGGCCTCGGCGCGGGTCTCGCTCTCGCGGGCGAGGAGACTGGCGAGCTCCTCCTCGGCCCGCCTGCGCTCGGCGAAGACGGCGGCGAGGAGCATCGAGGTCAGCACCGCCACCACCGTATAGCTGTAGAGGTACATCAGCCGCTCCTCCACCGTGCCGAGCGCGAAGGGGGAGAGGCCCTGGGCGGTGGCCCAGAAGGCGATGCCGACCGCCAGGAAGGTGGAGAACGCCGCGCCCCGGGGGCCGAACCGCAGGGCGCCCCAGACGAGGAACGGCAGGAGGGTGAAGGCGAGCGGCGGATGGACGGTCGGATTGGCGCTCCAGGAGCTCAGGGTCAGCTCGCCGACGGCCAGCAGACAGAGCCCCAGCGCCGACGCCTCCAGGACCCGCTCCCGGCGCGGAGGCTGGAACGGGACGCCGCAGCAGGTCAGCAGCACGGGCGTCACCAGCAGGATGCCCATGGCGTCGCCCAGCCACCAGGAGAGCGCCGCCCGCACCACCCGGTCCGCGCTCACCCGCCAGGCGAGGTGGAGGGTGGCGACGCCCACCAGCGTGCTGATCAGCGGCGAGATCGTGGCGCCGAACAGCACCAGGCCCAGGACGTCCCGCACCCGCTCCAGGCCGTTGCGGAAGCCCATCCGGCGCAGCAGCCACCCTCCGGCGAGCGCGCTCAGAGTATTGCCCGCCGCGATCACCAGGGCAGCGACGAGGGGCGTGCCGGTCGAGAAGCTCACCAGCAGCGAGCCGAGGGCGATGGCGGGCCACACCCAGTCGCCGGCCAGGAGCACGGCGGCCAGGGCGATCCCCGCGGGGGGCCAGAACATGGTGACCCGCTGCTGGACGATCGGCACCACCAGGCGGAGCTGGCTGGAGGCGTAGCACGCGACGGTGATCAGGGCGAGCAGGGCCAGGCGGCGCCCGAGGCCGTTCTTCCACGGTTTCTGGAGGTCTTCGCCCATCGCGGTTACAATCCTCTCATGCCCTTCGGCTGGGAAGGTGACAAGGTGCGGCTCTCGCCACTCGACAAATCGAGACATCTCGATAACGCTGTAGCTTGGCTCAACGATTCCGAGATCACCGGAAGCGGGGGGCGTACAGGGACGTGGTGATGATGATGCTGGAGCGGGAGTAGA
>JAICSG010000211.1 GCA_025937035.1 Thermoanaerobaculia bacterium
CACCACGCAGAGATCGGCGCGGCCGTCGTTGTCGAAGTCTCCGGCGGCGATGGCGGTGACGTCCTTGAGGCCCTCCAGGCCCGTTGTGGAAACGCGATTTGTGCCGCCCAGGAAAAGCGCCACGCCGGAGGCCGAGGCCGCGAGAAGGTCGGGCTTGCCATCGCCGTCCGCGTCGAGCACGGTCAGGGAGGCGGTGGCGGGGTCGATCCCGGAGAGCAGGTCTTTCGGCTCCCATTTGGGCGGCACGGCGGGCGCGGGCCCTCCGCCCGGCGCGGGCTCGTCGTAGATCTCGGCGTACCAGCTCCACTCCAGGTCCTCGGGGACGGCGGCCCCCTCCTGGCGCTTCTTGATCGCCTGGAAGGTCTTCAGCTCGCGGTCGGCGTCGGCGGCGCGGCCGGCGGCCTTGTAGGCGCTGTAGAGCTGGAAGTGGGGTCCGGCGAGCCCGGGGGCGATCCGCTCCGCCGCCTCGAACTCCTGGAGCGAGAGGTCGGGTTTGCCGGTGAGCTTGTAGAGCATCCCCAGATTGAAATGGGTGACCGGCTCGTCCGGCACCAGCTCGGCCATCCTGCGGAATTGGGCGATGGCCCGCTCGTAGTCGGCGTCACGTTTGTAGGCGATGCCGAGGTTGAACCAGGTGTGCGGGATCGCGGGGTCCTGCTTCTGCGCCTTCTCGAGCTCGGCGACCCCCTCGGCGGTCTTGCCGGCCTTGAGCAGGGCGAGGCCGTAGTTGACCCGCTCGCGGGCGGAATCCGGCGCCAGGTCGAGGGCCGCCTTGAATTCCTGCACCGCCTGATACTGGGTCGTGGGGTTCTCGTAGAACGCCTTCCCCAGGTTCCGGTGGTGCCAGAGGAGATCGGCCTTGGAGGGGCCGTCCGGCGGCGGTGGCGCGGCGGCGGCGGCGAGCAGGAGCGCGAGGGCCAGGACCCTCACGGAACGACCCCCGCCCCCTCCTTGATGGTGGTGACCTTGTCGATGGGAACGGTCACTTTTTCAATCTTGCCGCCGGGCCAGCGGATCTCCAGCGAATCGACCGCCGTGGTCTTGCCGAGGCCGAAGTGGAGGCGCGTGGTGCTCTGGCCGGCGTAGCCGTTGCCGCCGTTGACCTCGCGGATCATCTGCCCCCCGCCGGCCTTGAGGGTGGCGCGGGCGCCGATGGCGTCGCGGTTCGATTTGGTGCCGATCAGCTTCAGCTCGATCCAGTGCCCGCCGGAGGCGGAGACGTTGTGATAGAGCAGGGAATTCTGATTGGCGTTCGTCTGATAGATGTCGAGGCGGCCATCGTCATCGAAGTCGGCCAGGGCGATCCCGCGGCCGTCGAGGTCGTTGTCCACGCCGGCCTCGGCCGCCATCTCCTTGAAAGCCTGGGTGCCGAGGTTGCGGAACAGCTTCTTGCGCTGGTAGCCGCTCCAGCTCATCTTGCCGATGGCGGGCCAGTTGTTGACGTCGGTGAAGTCGATGTTGGGAGTGATGATCATCTCCAGCAGGACCGGGATGTAGTTCTCCTTGCTGGCCGAGCGCAGGCCGTCCACGGCGAAGAGGTCCTGCCAGCCGTCGTCGTCGAAATCGCCGAACTTGGCGGCCCAGCCCCACAGCGTGTTGCACGTGCCGGTCTCCTTGGAGAGGTCGGTGAACGTGCCGTCGCCGTTGTTGTGCCAGAGCATGTTGCACTCTTTCATGTACTCGTCGGTGATGTTGGTCACGTAGACGTCGAGCCAGCCGTCGTTGTCGTAGTCGACGATCTCGGCGTTCATTCCCTTCTTGGTGTCGAGCCCACCCAGGGAGCTTTGAGTGGCGTCGCGGAAGGTGCCGTCGCCGTTGTTGAGGAAGAGGCGGTCGGTGCCGTAGTCGTCGGCGATGTAGAGGTCCTGCCAGCCGTCGTTGTTGAGATCGCCGTGGCCGAGGTCGAGGGTCCAGCCGGTGTGGCGGGCGAGGCCGGCCTTCTCGGTCACCTCGACGAAGCGGATCTTCCCCGAGCCCGGCTCGGTGACGTTGCGCCAGAGAGTGACGCCGCCGCCGTTGGTGGCCTGGTCGAGGTTGTTGGGCAGCACGTGCGGGGTGGGCAGATCGATCAGGTTGACCGGCGGGAAATAGTTTCCCAGCAGGAGGTCGACCCGGCCGTCGTTGTCGTAGTCGAAGGCGATCGCCGCGATCGTGTTGCCGAATTTCGTCAAGCCCGCCTCCTTCGAGACGTCCTTGAATTTTCCGTTGCCGAGGTTGTGATAGAGGATGGGCGTGCCGAAGCGGGCCACCAGCAGGTCGGGCCGGCCGTCGTTGTCGGCGTCGAGCCAGAGGGCGTCGGCGACGATCGACTTGGGATCGTTGCCGCCCTCCACCCCGGCCTCCTTCGTGACCTCGGTGAAGGCGAGCTTGCCGGTGGGGCGGAATTCGTTGCGCAGCAGATGACAGGGTTTTCCGGCGTCCGAGTCGGTGACGAAGAGGTCGTCGTCGCCATCGCCGTCGAAATCCCCCACCGCCACCGAGGCGCCGCCGGAGGTGAACATGCCGAGCACGTCCGCGCTCTTGCCGTGGAAAGTCCGCGTGTGGTGCAGGAGCCGGGCCCCCGCCTTCTCCGAGATCTCCTCGAAACGGATGGGCGGGGCGGGCTTGGGCTGCTGGGCGGCCAACGGGGCCGCCGCCAAGAGCAGAACCAACCAGAGACGTCTCATCTCACTCCTCCCACAGCGGAGCCAGATTGGTGTCCACGCGCTTGTTGGGATCGAGCTGATCGTAGATGTATTTCTCCAGCTCCTCGCCGTCGCGGGCGAGGCGGGCCTGGAGTTGGGGATCGCCGGGGAAGAGTTGCAGGCCCTCCCGCCAGGTCGCCTTGGCCTTCTCCGGCTGCTCGGTCTTCCAGTAGCCGTCGCCGAGGGCGATCCAGGAGCGGACATAAACCTTTTTCTTTTTGGCCTCGGCCCTGGCCATCGCCACCGCGGCCTCGAGGTCCGCGACCCCCAGCGGCGCGCGGCCGAAGATCTTGGGCCAGTAGAGATAGCTGTTCCCCCGCGTGTAGAGGGCGATCCAGCTCTTCTTGAGATCGATCGACTTGGTGAAATTGGTGAGCGCGTTGTTGGCCAGGATCACCTGGGTGATCGAGCCGGCGTCCGGGATCTTGTCCACGTAGGTGTAGCCGTAGTTGAGCCAGGCGAAGGCGGCCTGCGGATGGGCGGCCGTGAGCTTGCCGTAGAAGTCGATGGCGCGGTCGTATTCCTTGGTGCGGATGACCGCCTTGCGATACTCGTTCGAGTATTGCAGGTTGTCCGGATCGGCCGTGAGCGCGGACTCGAACAGCGGCAGCGCCGCGGCGTCGTTGTGGGCGGAGACGGCCTTCATGGCGTCGTCGAACGCGGCGGCGTGGAGGGCCGGCGCGGCGCAGACGGCGAGCAGCAGCAGCGTGCGGAGACGTTTCATTTCTTCCTCGGCTCGAAAGGTTTCGGATCCGGCTCCCCCTCCACCAGCCGGTAGAAACGGCCGGCCGGGAGGTTGGTGAAGGTCTGGCGGAGCCCGGAGGGCCAGCGCACCTCCAGGCGGTCGATGACAGGGGCCCCGCCAAGGCCGAAATGGATGCGGCGGCTGCTCTGGCTGGCGAAGCCGTTGCCGCCGTCCACGAAGCGGAGTTGGGTGCGCCCGCCCGCGGTGGCCCGGAGCTGAGCGCCGACGGCGTCGCGGTTGGACTTGCGCCCCTCCAGCAGAAAGGTGGCCCAGTGGGGGCCGGCGGGGCGCACGTTGTGGTAGAGGTAGGGCTCGGCGTTGGCGTTGGCCACGAAGAGATCGAGCCGGCCGTCGTTGTCGAAGTCGGCCACCGCGATGCCGCGGCCGTCGCGGGTGGAGTCGAGGCCGTGGCGGGCCGCCACCTCGCGGAAGGTGCCGGCCTCGTTGTGGAAGAGCCGCTTCTTCTCGTAGCCGGAGAGGCTCTTGTTGCCCATCGGCGGCCAGTTGCGGGCGTCCGCGAAGTCGACGTTGGGGCGGGTGATCATCTGGAAGACATCGGGCACGTAGCTCTCCGGTCCGGCCGAAACCCAGCCGTTGACCACGTAGAGGTCGAGCCAGCCGTCGTCGTCGTAATCGAAGAACTTGCCCCCCCACCCCCAGCCGGTGTCGTAGGTGCCGGTCTCGCGGGCCACGTCGGTGAAGCTCAGCTTCCCCTTGTCGTCCAGGCCATTATTGCGCCAGAGGAAGTTCCCCTCCCGCATGTAGTCGTCCGTGATGTTGGTCACGAAGACGTCGAGCCAGCCGTCGTTGTCGTAGTCCCCCCAGTCGGCGTTCATCCCCTTCTTGGTGTCGATGCCGATGGTCTCTTTCGTCACGTCCTTGAAGGTGCCGTCGCCGTTGTTGAGGAGGAAGCGGTCGGTGCCGAAGTCGCAGGCCACGTAGAGGTCGTCGTCGCCGTCGTTGTCGGCGTCGGCGTGGCCGAGGTCGAGCGTCCAGCCCGAGAGGTTGACGCCCACCTCGCGGGTGACGTCCTTGAAGGTGCCGTTCCCCTGATTGCGCCAGACGGTGAGGCCGCCACCATTGTTGGCCGTCTCGAAGCTCTCGGGGAAGAAGCGGGGGGTCTGCGGCCGGAAGATGTCGATGGGCTGGAAGTAGCTGCCCACGAAGAGGTCGACGTAGCCGTCGCGGTCGTAGTCGAAGGCGATGGCGGTGATGGCGTTGGCGTAGCGGTCGAGCCCGGCCTGGCGGGTGACGTCCTTGAAGGTGCCGTTCCCCTCGTTGTGAAAAAGCTGGTTATGGCCGAAGCGCACCACGAAGAGGTCGGGCCGGCCGTCGTTGTCGTAGTCGAGCCAGAGGGCGTCGGCGGTGGCGTTCGAGGCGTCGTTGCCGTCAGCGACGCCGGCCTTCCCGGCCACGTCGGTGAAGGTGAGATCGCCGTTGTTGTGATAGAGGTGGTTCTTCCCCGTCTCCCCGGAGTCGGTGACGAAGAGGTCCTCGAAGCCGTCGCCGTCGTAGTCCGCCACCGCCGCCGCGGCTCCCAGGGCCGTATAGCCGGCCATGATCGCGGCGTAGGGGTTCTTGAAAGCCCGGTTGTGGTGCCGGGCCGCGACGCCGGCGCGGGCGGTCACGTCCTCGAAATCGCGCTCGGGAGGCCCGGCCGAGGCGCTGGTGGCGATCAGCGCGACGGTGAGGAGTCCCAGGGGGAGAAAGAGGCTGCGGCGGGGCACGGGCTCGAGAGGCTTCAATCCGGTTCCTCGACGACAGGATCTGAAGCTTTTATTGAAGCAAGCTCCAGGCTCGTTCCGTGTGCCTCAAGGGGTCTAAAAAAGGTTCAGCCCCCGTCCATTGTACGCCTACCGCTCCCGCAGACGGTCGAGCAGGGTCAGGAACCCCTCGCCGGCCTCGAGGTCGAGCCCGGACATCTGCTCGACGAGGCCCAGGACGTCCCAGCTCACCCACCCCTCGGCGATCTTGCCGTCCACGATCCGCAGCATGTCGATGCCGGTGGTGACGATCTCGCGGCCGGTGGGCGGCAGTCCGGGGACGTGGCCGGTGTGGCGGCCGCGGGCGGTCCAGCGGACGGCCACGGTATCCCCCTCGGCCACGATCTGGTCGGCGGTGACGCGGATCTCGGTGAAGGCCAGGTGATAGAAGAAGACCAGATGGCGCACGGCGTCGGGGCCGCGGGCGAAGTCGATCGGGAACGGGACGTGGGCGTCGATCAGGCAGTCGCGGGTGACGAGCTCGTCGGCGACCGCGAGGTCCCCCGTGTTCCAGAGGTCCTCGCGAAAGCGCCGGGCGATCTCCCGGGCCGATGCTTCAGGGGGCTGGGGCTCCTCCATATCGCTTCTCAACCAGGCCTCCTCCTTCCGTGATGTGGAGAATACGATCGATCGGCACGTCCCGGAAAGTCTGTACGGTCTTCGAGGCGGGCCAGCGCACCGTCAGCTCGTCGACGCGGCCGGTCCCCCCGAGGCCCCCCCCAAGGCCAAAATGGAGGCGCAGCATGCTCTGCGAGGCGTAGCCGTCGCCGGCCGTGACCTCGCGGGTCATCGTCTTCCCCCCGGCCTTGAGGACGGCGCGGGCGCCCACGGCGTCGCGGTTGGATTTCGTGCCCTGGAGCTCGAGCTCCAGCCAGTGGCGCCCCTCCCCCACCCGGTTGCGCAGCAGGGCGTGGCGGTCGCCGTTGGCGGCGACGGCGATGTCGAGCACGCCGCGGTTCCAGAAGTCGGCGAGGGCGACGCCGCGGCTGTTGGTCAGCAGGTCGGTGCCCGCCGCCCGGCCGATCTCCTGGAAGGTGCCGTCCCCCCGGTTGAGGAGGTGGCGGTTGCGCTCCCAGCCGTGCCAGGAGAGCTTGGCGAAGTGCCTCGGATCGAAGAGGCGGCCCGACTTGTATTCCTTCTGGTCCCCCACGACGTTGTTCAGGAACGACAGCTCGATCTCGGTCTTCTTGTCGTTGTAGACCCAGCCGTTGGCGCTGTAGAGGTCGAGGAAGCCGTCGTTGTCGAAGTCGCCGAAGTTGGAGCCCCAGAACCAGCCGATGGGGTTGGCCTGGGCTTTCCAGGAGACGTCCGCGAAGGTGCCGTCCCCCCGGTTGCGCAGCAGGTGGTTGCCGGCCGCCATCTCCTGGAAGACCTGGACGAAGCGGGTGCCCGACTGGCGGAAGATCTGGAAGTAGAGCGGCATGTCGCTCGACCAGACCCCCTGGCGCCAGGAGTTGGCCATGTAGCGCCAGACGGTGGGCGATTCGGCGAACCAGCCGTGCTCGGAGCGGATGTCGGCGGGGTAGAGGTCGAGCCGGCCGTCGTTGTCGTAGTCGGCGAAGGAGGCGCTCATGCCCGCCCCGTAGGCCAGGGCGCCGGCGTGGGTGGTGACGTCGGTGAAGGTGCCGTTCCCCTCGTTGTGGTAGAGGGTGCTGCGGCCGAAGTCGTTGACCACGAAGAGGTCGGGGTGGCCGTC
>JAICSG010000820.1 GCA_025937035.1 Thermoanaerobaculia bacterium
AGGGGTTCGAGGAGCCCCGCTTCAAGAGCCGGCTCTATCCGGAGGTCGGCGACGAGCCGTTCCCCTATCTGGTGCGGGACAAGCTGAGCGAGCTGCTCGCCGAGCTGGCGCCCTGGCTCACGGCCGAGCCCGGCGAGATCGTCTGGTCGATGGCGGTGCGCTTCGAGCGCCGGCTGGCCGGCCGCTTCGGCCACGGCAAGGCCTGGCTGGCCGGCGACGCCGCCCATCTGACCAGCCCGGTGGGGGCCCAGAGCATGAACGTGGGGATCCGCGAGGCCTACGATCTCGCCCGGCGGCTCGGCTTCATCCTGCGCGAGGACTACCCTCCCGACCTGCTGGAGACCTACGACGCCCAGCACCGGCACGAGTGGCGCCAGCTTCTGGGGGCCTGGGGCAGGCCGGAGCCGGGCCCCTCCACCGATCCCTGGGTGAGGAAGCACGCGGCGCGCATCCTCCCCTGTATCCCCGGCTCCGGGGACGACCTCATCCTCCTGCTGCGCCAGCTCGGGCTGGTGCTGCCGGTGGACCACCACCCGGCCCATCCGCGGGACTGAGAGGTGTAGCGTCTCGGATCGGCCTTCGGGAAGATCTCGCGACGAAACTTCGTTTTGTAATGTGCGTAGAAAGGTTGGACATTTATTCTTCCAACCATCTCCCTTCCGATCCCGGAACGGGATATCAGTTGACGCGAGAGGGATTCTCCATGAAGCGGCACCTCAACCCCCAGGACCTCAAGGCTCTCGCCAGCGGCGAGCTTTCCCGCCAGGCCGCGCGGACCGCGGTCGCCCACCTGATCCACGGCTGCGGCCCCTGCCGGCGCGAAGCGGCGGAGCTCTGGCAGCTCGCCGGGTCACCGGAGGCTCCGCCCGAGGACGCCTACGACGCGGCCTTCGACCGTCTCTCCGCGGCCCTGGGAGGTGGCGCGACCGGAGCCGAGGTGGAAGCCCTGCTCCAGCGCGCCTGGGGGGCGCGCCATGGCGATCCGGAGGAGATGCGGCGGACCGCCCGCCAGGCGGTGCTCGCCGCCGGCGGCCTCTCCGGCCGGCCGGAGCTGCTGAGCCGGGCCTGGGCCCTCTACGGCAACGCCTGCCGCATCGCGGGCGATCTGACCGAGGCCCAGGAGGCGCTGGATCGGGCCGCCGAGATCCTCGGCTCCGAGGGCGGGAGCCCGGAGGACCGGGCGCTCCTCTACGAGCTTCAGGCCTCTCTGGAATCCGCCCGCGGCAACCACGATCTGGCCCTGGCGGCCCTGGACGCCGCGTTCGCCCTCCATCAGGAGCGGGGGGACGGGCACATGGCCGGCCGGGCGCTCATCATCAAGGGGCTGTACACCGGCTGGGCGGGCCGTTCGCGGGAGGCCTTCCGCATCACCCAGCGGGGGCTCGGCATGGTGGACGAGGCCCGGGAGCCGGAGCTCGTCCTCGCCGCCATCCACAACCAGATCTGGTTCCTGGTCGAGAGCGGCCGCCTGCGGGAGGCCCGCAGCCTCCTCGGCGCTCGCCGCGACGAGCTCGCCACGGACGAGGCCCAGCGCCTCGACCTCCTCTGGCTGGAAGGGCGGATCCGGGCCGGCCTGCGCGACGAGCGGCGGGCCCTCGCGGACCTCGAGGCCGTCGAGCAGGGGTTCGCCGCCGCCGGGAGGCGCTTCCAGGCCGCCAACGTGAAGCTGGATCAGGCCGCCATCCAGCTCCGCCTGGGAGACTCCGCGCGGGCGCTCGGCCTGGTGCGGGCCGCCGAGGAGGCGTTCCTCCAGCTCGAGATTTCCCAGAGCACCCGCATGGCCCTGGCCTTCCTGCGGCAGCGGCTGGCCCAGCGCGCGCTCCCCGCGCCGGTCGTCCTGCGCCTCGCCGACATCATCCGGCGCGGCCAGCGCGGAGCCGGACGCTAGGTCAGGGCGGGAGTCGAGACCAGAGCTTCCCGGGCCTTCATCACCCGCTCCCGGGCCTCCTCCACCGTCCCCGCCAGGGCGGTCAGGTGGCCCATCTTGCGGCCGGGCCGGGCCTCGGCCTTGCCGTAGAGATGGAGCTTGACGTCGGGGAAGCGGCAGGCGGCCTCCCAGTCGGGATCGCCGCCGGACCAGAGGTCGCCCAGGAGGTTCGCCATGGCGGCGGGGCGGAGCAGCTCCGTCGAGCCCAGAGGCAGGCCGCAGATGGCCCGGAGCTGCTGCTCGAACTGGCTGGTGACGCAGGCGTCGAAGGTGAGGTGGCCGGAGTTGTGGGGGCGCGGCGCCAGCTCGTTGACCAGCAGACGGCCGTCCCGGGTGAGGAACATCTCGACGCAGAGCACGCCCACGACCCCCAATCCTTCCAGGATGCCGCGGGCGATCTCCACCGCCTCCCGCTCCACTCCGGGGGGGACGGCGGCCGGCGCGGTCGAGACGTCGAGGATGTGCCGGTGGTGGCGGTTCTCGATCACTCCGAAGTGGGCGAAGGAGCCGTCGAGGCCCCGGGCGGCCACCACCGAGACCTCGCGGTCGAAATCCACGAAGGCCTCCAGGATTGCCTCCTGGCCGCCGAGGGAGCCCCAGGCGGCCTCCGCCTCGCCCGGCGCCCCGATCCTCACCTGCCCCTTGCCGTCGTACCCCCAGCCGGCCGTCTTCAGCACCGCCGGGGTGCCCAGGGCGGCGAGGGCGGCGCGGAGGTCGGCGAGCGAGCGGACGGCCGCGAACGGGGTGACGGGGAAGCC
>JAICSG010000094.1 GCA_025937035.1 Thermoanaerobaculia bacterium
ACCAACACCTACGACGGCATCACGCTCAGCGAGTTCCGCGAGATCACCGCGGGGGGCGAGAGCGACGAGATCGCCCCCGACCCCAAGGACCCGCAGATCCTCTACGGCGGCCGGGTGGAGAAGCTCGACCTGCGCACCCTGCAGACGCGGTCGGTCGATCCGGCGCTGGCCTATCCGGACCTCTACCGGGTGGCCTGGACGCTGCCGATCGTCTTCTCGCCGCGCGATCCCAAGGTGATGTACTTCTCCTATCAGCGGCTGTTCCGCACCGAGGACGGCGGCGAGCACTGGACCGCGATCAGCCCCGATCTCACCCGGGAGGACCCGGGCGTGCCGCCCAACCTCGATCCCCCCACGGCGGCCAACCGGCCGGGGGAGGGGAGCCGCTTCGGGGTGATCTACACGATCGCCCCCTCGCGCACGGCCGACCGCGACCTCTGGGTGGGGACCGACGACGGCCTGATCTGGCGCACCCGGGACGAGGGGGCCCACTGGGCCAACGTCACCCCGGCGGGCTTGAGCCCCTGGTCCAAGGTGGGGATCGTCGACGCCTCCCACTTCGATCCCGAGACCGCCTACGCGGCGGTGGACCGCCACCGGCTGGACGATTTCAAGCCGTACGTCTACCGCACCCACGACGGCGGAAAGCACTGGGACCTGATCGCCTCGGGCATCCCGGACGGCCTCTTCGTCAACGCGGTGCGGGAGGACTCCGTGCGCAAGGGGCTGCTCTACGCCGGCACGGAGAAGGGGGTGTACGTCTCCTTCGACGACGGCGACCACTGGCAGCCGTTGCAGCTCAACCTGCCGGTGACCTCGGTGCGGGATCTGGAGGTACACGGCGAGGACCTGGTGATCGCCACCCACGGCCGCGCCTTCTGGGTGCTGGACGGCCTGGCGCCGCTGCGCCAGCTCGACGCGCAGGTGGAGGGGGCCGCCGCCTGGCTGTTCAAGCCCGCCGACGCGGTCCGCTTCCGGCCGGCCGGCTTCACGGGCTCGCCGCGGCCCCAGGACGAGGCGATGGCGGCCAATCCGGCCCCGGGGGCCTACCTCGACTACGTCCTCAAGGGGGCGGCGAAGCAGGTGACGCTGGAGATCCATGACGAGAAGGGGGGGCTGGTGCGGCGCTACAGCAGCGCGGACGCGGCGCCCAAGGTCGACCTCGCGAAGCTGAGCATCGCGCCGCAGTGGGTGCAGCCCCCCTCGACTCTCTCCGCGGCGCCCGGCATGCACCGTTTCGTCTGGCCTCTCCGGTATCCCGCCCTCAACGCGGCCCATGCCTATCAGGACGGCGTCTGGGCGCCGCCGGGCCGCTATACCGCCATCCTCGATGTAGATGGCACGCGTCTCACCCAGCCGCTCACCGTGGCGCCCGACCCCCGGCTGTCGCTGCCGGCGGAGGCCTACGCCCGGCAATTCGAGCTGGCGCAACGGATCGAGGAGGCGCAGTCCCGGGTCGCCCGGGCCGGCCGCGAGAACGGCGCCCTGTTGGCCGCCCTGGCCGAGCGGCGCAAGGGTGCGAGCCCGGGGCTGGCCAAGAGCCTCGACGCCCTCCGCAAGAAGGCCGAGGAGCTCGCCGGAGGCTCGGAGTGGTGGCTGTCGCCCACCACCCTCAACTGCCTGCGTGCCGTGCAGGACGCCCTGGCCAAGCTCGACGGGGCCGCCGACAGCGCCGACGCCGCCCCCTCGCCCGACCTCGTCTCCGGCTTCGAGAAGATCCAGCCGTCGCTCAACGCCGCCCTGGCGGCGTGGGAGGGGATCAAGGGGAAGGATCTGCCGGCGCTGAACGCGAAGCTGAAGCGGGCCGGGCAGCCGGAGATCACTCTGAAGCCGTAGGCCCCTGGCACACTCCCTGCTACACCCCGTGACAGCGGTAGTAGAAGCACGAACCCCGGGCCGGCTCCGCCGGCCCTCGTCACGGGAGATTACGAGATGGGCATCCTTGCCTGGATCATCGTCGGTCTGGTGGCCGGAGTCCTGGCCTCGTTCGTGGTCGGAGGCGGCTATGGGCTCCTCGGCGACATCGTCGTCGGGATCGTCGGCGCGTTTCTGGGTGGCTGGATCTTCAGCAAGATGGGGTGGCACACTCCGTTCTCAGGCCTGGCGGGCACGATCTTCGTGGCCTTCATAGGAGCGATCGTCCTGCTCCTGATCCTGCGGCTGATCCGAAGGGCGTAGCCTCAGTTCACCTGCCAGACCTCCCGCTTGCTCAGCAGACGATGGACGACCTCGTCGTCGCGGCGGGTGAGGAGGCCTACGATCTGCTCGCCGATCTCCTCCGGGGTGTACCAGTCCGGCTGGCCGGGGCCCCGGAGGAGGCGCTCCCGCGTCTGGAGGGGCCCCAGGATCAGCTCGTAGACATGGATGCCGGTCGGCTCCAGCTCCTCGGCCAGGGTGAGCACCATCGACTTCTGCGCCGCGGCGGCCATCGCCACCGGGCCCGCCATGGGGTAGGCCTGCTCGGCGCTGAAACCGTTGATGTGGACGTAGCTGCCCGTCTTCGGGTGAAGCAGGGGGACCAGCATCTTGAGCGCCAGGAAGTGGGAGGTCAGGTTCTCCCGCAGGATGCGGTCCCAGGTCGCCATGTCGACGCTGGTCAGGGGCTTGCCCTGCCACCAGCCGCCGAGCGAGGCCACCGCCACGTCGAGCTCCCGGAAGCGCTCGTAGATCCGGTTCTGCAGGTCCCGGGCGGTCTCCTCGCCGCTGAGGTCGCCGGGCATGGTGATCAGCTCGCCCGGGAGCCCCTGGCAGTACTCCTCCAGACCCCGCAGCTTCTCCTCGCTGCGGGAGGGCACGAGCACGCGGGCCCCCTGCCGCAGCAGGGAGCGGACGATCCCCTCTCCCACTCCGCCGGCTCCCCCGGCGACGACGACCTTCGCTCCTTCAAGGCTGGCCATGGCGCCTCCTCTCCTCCATAGCCGAACGGTACAACTGTTTGCGGTTCGTGCGATACTTCCATCGCAAAAAGTCGATTCAAGGCCCGCAGGGATTCCCCGCGCCGCGTGTTGCAGGGGGACCAGCAGGTTTTTTCTCATGGAGGATCGGCCGATGATGAGAGCGCGGCGGTGGGCTCCGGTGTTGGGAAGTCTGTTCTTTGCCGCCCCGATGGTGTACGCGGTCATAGCCGTGGAGGCGCCGGCGGGGTACGACAACCTGAGCAACGGCTTCGAATCCCAGACGCAGTTCGATCTGGACCTGGCCGAGTTCAACAACCGGGAGCAGATCGCCGACGGCCTGGGACCGCTCTACAACGCCCAGTCCTGCGGGGAGTGCCATGAGACGCCGGTGAGCGGCGCGGGCAGCCAGGTCACCGAGCTGCGGGTGGGCAGGCTCGACCCCTCCGGAAACTTCGTCGAGCACTCCGGCGGCTCGCTGATCAACGACCGGGCGATCGACCCCTCGATCCAGGAGCAGGCGACCCGCGACGACACGATCATCGCCTTCCGCTCCTCGCTGAGCATCCTGGGGGACGGCTACGTCGAGGCGATCCCGGACGACGCGTTCACCCGCATCCAGGCCAATCAGCCGCCGACCATGAAGGGGACGATCCTCCGGGTGCCGCTCTCCGAGGCGCCGGGGCAGACGCGGATCGCCCGCTTCGGCTGGAAAGACCAGCACGCGAGCCTGCTCTCCTTCGCGGCCGACGCCTATCTGAACGAGATGGGGATCACCAGCCCCCTGCAGCCCAGCGAGAACACCTCGAACGGCAAGTCGGTCGTGCAGTTCGACGCCATCTCCGACCCCGAGGACGTGGCGACCCCGTCGGCACCCCACGGCACCGACATCGAGGCCTTCGTCCGTTTCATGCGCTCCACCAAGGCGCCGGCCCGCGACCCCGTCCTGGCGGCCTCCCCGGGGGCTCAGGCGGGCGCCGGGGTCTTCCACCAGGTCGGCTGCGACTTCTGTCACGTGGCCACGATCCAGACCGCGCCGGCCGGGACGGTGATCAACGGCGGCACCTTCACCGTGCCGGCCGTCCTGGGGGACAAGATGATCCACCCCTTCAGCGACTTCATGCTGCACGACGTGGGGACGGGGGACGGTATCGTGCAGAACGGCGGCCAGGCCACGGCCCGCAAGCTGCGCACGCCGCCGCTCTGGGGTCTGCGCACCCGCTCGCGCTTCATGCACGACCTGGCGACGGTGAGCTACGAGGCGGCCATCCTGCGGCACGCCGGCGAGGCGGGACCGGTGATCCAGAGCTACCGGAATCTCCGGCCGCAGCAGCGGAGCCAGCTCATGCAGTTCCTGCGGTCGCTCTGAGGACCCTCAGGCTGAGGCCGCGGCCGGCCGCACCAGCTGGCCGCAGGCCCCCTGCACGTCCCGGCCCCGGCTGCGGCGCACGGTGATGAAGCAGCCGTGCTGGTGCAGCCGGGCCGCGAAGGCCTGCACCCGCTCCTCGGCCGGCTCGCGGAAGCCGGCGCGGGCGTGCTCGTTCATCGGGATCAGATTCACGTTGTGGCGGTGGCGGAGGTCCCCCAGCCAGGCGGCGAGGCGGTCGGCGTCCTCCAGGGTGTCGTTCACCCCCGCCAGGAGGACGTATTCGAAGAGGATGCGCTCGTGCCGCTTGAGCACCCAGGCGTCCAGCGCCTGGCGCAGGCGGGCGAGATTCCACGCCCGGTTGACCGGCATGGTGGCGGAGCGGACCTCGTCGGTGGTGGCGTTGAGCGACACCGCGAGCTGCGGCCGCGGGGTCATGCGCGCCAACGTCTCGAGGCCGGAGACCAGACCGGCCGTGCTCACCGTGATCCGCCAGGGGGAGAGGCCGGCCCCCTCGGGGTGGCAGAGCACGGTGATCGCCCGGTGGACGTGGGCGAGGTTGTGCAGCGGCTCTCCCATGCCCATGAAGACGATGTGGACGTGCTCGCCCAGCCGGGGGCCCAGATGGAGCATCAGCGCCAGCACCTCGCCCACGATCTCGCCGGCCGTGAGGTTGCGCACGATCCCCATGGCGCCGGTGGCGCAGAAGGTACAGCCGAGGGCGCATCCCACCTGGCTCGACACGCAGAAGGTGACCCGCGGGTCCCCCCCGCCGCGCGGCATGTGGACCGCCTCCACGCGGTGGCCGTCGGCGAGCCCGAGCACCAGCTTGGCGGAGCCGTCGGCCGAGGGGTGGCGCTCCAGGATCTCGGGGAGGGCGAGATCGGCGTTCTCAGCCAGCCAGGCGCGGATCTCGCGGGAGAGGAAGAGGCCGCCGTCCTCCCGCCAGGTGCGGACCCGCTGGAGGCGGGCGAACACGTGCTCGGGCCGGCCCGGGCACCCCTGGGCGGCGAGATCCTCGGGCAGCAGGGCCCAGGCGGACGGCGGGCCTCCGCGCTCGGGGGCGCGGCGATCCCAGGGCCGTTCGAGGGTGACGGCGTTCGACATCCGGCGAAGCATAGCCGATCGGGAAGGGACATAGAATCGGCCCGGCCATGACCATCCTCGAAACCCACGGGTTGACCAAGCGCTTCGGCGACCTCACGGCGTTGGACGGGCTGACGCTCGGCGTCGAGGCCGGCGAGGCCTTCGGGCTGCTGGGCCCCAATGGCGCCGGCAAGACCACGGCCATCCGCATGCTCACCACCCTGCTGCCGCCGACCTCGGGGGACGCCCGGGTAGCCGGGCTCGACGTGCGCCGGGAGGCGGCGGCGGTGCGCCGGGCGATCGGCTACGTTCCCCAGGCCCTCTCGGTGGACGGCTCGCTGACCGCCTGCGAGAACCTCCTGATCTTCGCCAAGCTCTACGACCTCCCCCGCGCCGAGCGGGCCGGACGCATCCAGGCCGCGCTGGCGCTGGTCGGCTTGAGCGACTTCGCCGGCAAGCTGGTCCGCGAATTCTCCGGCGGCATGATCCGCCGGCTGGAGATCGCCCAGTCGACCCTCCACCGGCCGCGCCTCCTCTTCCTCGACGAGCCCACGGTGGGGCTCGATCCGCTGGCGAGGACGGCGGTCTGGGAGCACGTGGAGCGCCTGCGCGGCGAGCTGGGCACGACCCTCTTCCTCACCACCCACTCCATGGAGGAGGCGGACAGCCTCTGCAGCCGCCTCGCCATCCTGCACCGGGGGAAGCTGGCCGCGGTCGGCACCCCGGCCGAGCTCAAGGCCTCCCTGGGGCGCCCCGCGGGGACCGAGGTGACGCTCGACGACGTTTTTCTCCACTATGCGGGCGATCCGCTCGGCGCGCCGCTCCCGGAGGGCGGGAGCTTCCGCGAGACCTCCCGGGAGCGGCGGACTGCCCGCCGGTTGGGATAGGGGACCATGCGCTGGCTGCGGGATCTGGTCTGCAAGACCTTCGTCATCGCCGAGCTCGAGGTGCTCCGGCTGCGGCACGACTACACCGAGGTGATCACCCGCGGGGTGCAGCCGGTGCTCTGGCTGCTCCTCTTCGGCGAGGTCTTCTCGCGCGCCCGGGCCATCCCCACCGGCGGCGTCCCCTATCTCGACTTCATGGCGCCGGGCATCCTCGCCCAGAGCGTGCTGTTCGTGGCCATCTTCTACGGCATCGGCATCATCTGGGAGCGCGACCTCGGGCTCACCAACAAGCTCCTGGTCAGCCCCACGCCGCGCGCCGCGCTGGTGCTGGGCAAGGCGGTGTCGGCGGGGGTGCGGGCGCTGCCCCAGGTGGTGGTGATCTTCGTCCTCGCCACCCTCCTGGGCGTCAGGATGCGCTGGAGCCCGCTCTCCCTGCTCGGCCTGATCGCCGCCGCCTTCACCGGCGCCGCCCTGTTCTCGACCTTCTCCCTGATCATCGCCTGCCTGGTGAAGACGCGCGAGCGCTTCATGGGGATCGGCCAGTTGATGACCATGCCCCTGTTCTTCGCCAGCAACGCCATCTATCCCATCTCGATGATGCCCGTCTGGCTGCGCTGGATCTCCCGGGTCAACCCCCTCACCTACGAGGTGGACGCCCTCCGCTCGCTGATGGTCGCCGGCACCGCCAGCGCCTTCGGCCTGGGGCTCGACTTCGCGGTCCTGCTGGCCTGGACCGTGGTGCTCGTCGCCCTCGGCGCGAAGCTCTATCCGCGGGTGGTGACGTAGGCGGGCGAAAGGACTAGGATGGGCTGAAAGGAGAATCGATGAGCTTCAGACGCCACGTTCTCTTCCTCGTTCTGCTGGCCGTCCTCGCCGACGCCGCCTACGCGGCGGGAGGAGGCGTCGAGGGCCAGGTCCAGGACACCCAGGGGAAGCCTCTGCCAGGGGCCACGATCGCGCTGCTCGCCGCCGGAGGCAAGGGAAACCAGAATCAGACCACGGACGCACAGGGCAACTTCCACTTCGACGGGCTCACCTCGGGCGTCTACACCGTGACCGTCACTCTGGAAGGCTACGCGCCGGTCACCTGCCCCGGAAGCCGCCTCTTCGCCGGCCTCACTCGCCGCCTTGAGATCAAGCTGGCGCCCACCGGCGGCACCGCGGCCTCCTCCTGCGTCCCGGCCGCCGAGCCGGGGAGCTGAAGAAGAACACGGACGGACACGGACCTTTCACGGACGATCACGGACTTCGAGGATCTCCTGTGTCAGTCCGTGCTCGTTCGTGGGTGTCCGTGGCCTTTCTGGCTCTGCTCGCCGGATGCTCGGGCGCGCGGGTTCAGGCGCCTCCGGTGCCCTTGCCCGCCCCGCCGCCGGCCGAGGCGGGCAGGGCGTCGTTCTTCTTCCCCGTCGAGATCCCCCTCGCCGAGGTGCGGCGGATCGTCGAGGAGAGCCTGCCGCCGCGGGTGAGCGACGAACGGAAGCAGGAGATCTCCAGCGCCCTCCAGGACGACTACTACCGCTACGACCTGGAGCGCGGGCCGGTGGAGGCCGGTTTCACCGGCGGCCGTCTCACCTTCTCCTTCCCGGTGCGGGGGAGCCTGACGGTCGGCGGCAAGATCGCCGGGCTCCCCGTCCACGAGACGGTCGACGTCGCCGGCCGCGTGCGGGGGACCGCCTCGCCCGCGATCACCCCCGACTGGCGACCCGATCCACAACCCACCGCCTGGATCGAGCTCGACCGCGCCGACCTCCAGGTGCTCGGCGCCTTCTCCATCAGCGTCCGGAGCTTCCTCGAAGAGCGGCTCAACCCCATCCTCGACCAGGAGCTGAAGCGGGCGGCCGGCCGCCTGCTGGCCGATCTCGCCCTGCGCCGGAAGGCCGAGGAGGCCTGGCGCTCCCTCCACGTGGCCCGCCGGGCCGTGAAAGATGAAAACCTCTGGATCCGCTTCCAGCCGCTGGAGCTCTCCCTCGCCAGGGTCACCCTGAAGGACGGCGGGCTCCACACCGGCATCGGCATCGCCGGCCAGCTCTCCCTCTCCCTGGGCCCGGCCATCCCGCCCCCGGCGGTCACCCTCCTGCCGCCCCTGCGCATGGATTCCGAAAAAGCGGCCGAGCGGGGCGGCGGCTTCGATCTGGAGACACCGGTCCAGGCCACCCCCGGGGAGCTGTCGCGCTGGACCGACCGGACCCTGCGGGGGCAGCGCTTCCGCCTCGCCCGCGACCGGGAGATGGAGATCACCGGCGCCGGCCTCGGGGTGGATGGCGACCGCATGGTGCTGTCGATCGACTTCCAGACCGGGGGGCGGGACGGCCGGCTGGTGCTCCGCGGCCGCCCCGCGATCGATCCCGGAACGAGCGTGCTCCGCCTGGCCGACCTCCAGTACGACCTCGCCTCCGGAGGCCTCTTCCTGCGGATGGCCGACCGCCTCCACCGCGCCGAGATCCTGGAGCGGCTCCAGAAGTCAGCCCATCTGGACCTCGCCCCCCTTCTCGGCCAGGCGGAGACCGGCACCGCCCGCGCCGTCCAGGGGCTCTTCCCGCCGGGGCTCCACGGGGAGGTGAGGATCGAGCCCGTCCGCATCCTCGGAGTCGGCGTCTCCGGGGGCGCCGTCTGGGCCCGCTGCCGGATGACCGGGACCATCTCGCCGCTGGCGCGGTAGAGCAGTCACAGCCCAAGGGTGTGAAGCGGGCGGGAGGGCTGGCCTCGTCCTTGCTTATGCTCCCCGCCGAGAGAGAGGAGGAAGGATATGCGCTGGACACCAGGTGGACCTAGTGGAGATCTCGAGGATCGGCGGGGGAGCTCCGGGGGCGGCGGTCTCGGCATCGGCGGCGTTCCCATCGGCATCGGCGGCTTCATCGTGCTGCTCCTGCTGAGCCTCGTCTTCCATCGCAACTTCTTCGCCCTGCTTGGCGGCGGGGCCCCGGCCGGCGCTCCCGCGGGGCAGACGGCGCCGGTGAATTCCTCTCCCGAGGAGGACAAGGAGGTCAAGTTCGTCTCCTTCGTCCTCGACGATGTCCAGAACACCTGGACCCAGATCTTCGCCCAGAACGGCCAGCAGTACCGGCACGCCAAGCTCGTCCTCTTCCGGGACGTGATCCAATCCGGCTGCGGCACCGCGCAGACGCAGATGGGGCCCTTCTACTGCCCGGCCGACGAGTAGGTCTACATCGACCTCGGCTTCTACAAGGAGCTGAAGGACCGCTTCGGCGCCTCGGGAGACTTCGCGGAGGCCTACGTCATCGCCCACGAGTTCGGCCATCATGTGCAGGGCCTGCTCGGCTACGCGGCGCGCGCCGAGCGCATGCCCGACAAGCGTGACGCCTCGATCCGCCTCGAGCTCCAGGCCGACTGTCTCGCCGGCGTCTGGGGGCACTACGGCGCCGAGCGC
>JAICSG010000813.1 GCA_025937035.1 Thermoanaerobaculia bacterium
AGCTGTTGTGGAGCGACCTCCTGCGCTGGGCCCGCAAGCACCACGGCCCGGGCTGGGCCGCCCGGGCCGGGATCGCGCTACGGACGGGGGCCCGGCTGCGGCGGGCGCTTGCCATCCTCCCCCATAGAGTGTAGAAAGCCCTCCGGCCCTCAACGGGCCCACGCCCATGCTCGAAATCTTCCAATACCGCGACCTCGTCCTCGCCCTGGTGGCCCGGGAGCTGAAAGTGCGCTACCGGCGCTCGGCCATCGGCTTCACCTGGACGATGCTCCAGCCGCTGCTGATGATGCTGGTCCTGGAGACGGTCTTCAGCACCCTCTTCCGCTTCAACGTCAGCAACTACCCGGTCTATGCCATGGCGGGCATCCTGTTCTGGAACTTCTTCAGCCAGAGCATCGTGGCGTCGATGAACAGCCTGCGGGGCAACGCCCAGCTCCTCAAGAAGGTGCCGGTCCCCAAGGAGGTCTACCCCGTCGCCACCGTGATCTCCGGGGTTCTCAACCTGATCTTCGCCCTGGTGCCGCTCTTCCTGATCCTGGTCGTCACCCACCAGCCGCTGAGCCCGGCGCTGCTCTTCCTGCCGGTCTCGATCTTCCTCGCCGCCCTCTTCACCCTGGGGGCCGGGCTGCTGCTCTCTCCGCTCTCGATCTTCTTCAGCGACATCGTCGAGATGATCACGGTGATCCTCTCGGTCCTGATGTACCTGACGCCGATCTTCTATCCGAAGGAGATCGTCCCCGAGAGATGGCGCTGGATCGTGCGCTTCAACCCGCTGCGCTCGATCCTCGAGGTCTTCCGCGACCCGATCTACTACGGCAAGATCCCGCCGTTCCGTCACCTCGGCACCTGCCTGCTGATCGCCGTCGTCGCCTTCGCCATCGGCGCGGTGGCCTTCCGCCGCAGCAGCGACCGCATCCCCTTTTACATCTGACGCCCGATGTCCGACCTCAGCATCCGCCTCGACGGCGTCTCGCTCTGTTACCGGCTGGCCAAGCAGCGGATCCCCTCCTTCAAGGAGTACGCGATCCACTTTCTGCGCGGCTCGCTGGCCTACGAGCAGCTCTGGGCGCTGAAGGACCTCGACCTCACGGTAGTGCGCGGGGAGACCCTGGGCATCATCGGCCGCAACGGGGCGGGCAAGAGCACGCTGCTGAAGGTGATCTCGCGGGTCCTCAAGCCAAGCAAGGGCACCGCCACGATCAACGGCCGGATCGCCCCCATCCTGGAGCTCGGCAGCGGCTTCGACTACGAGCTGACCGGCCTCGAGAACGTCTACCTGAACGCCCTCCTGCTGGGCCACACCCGGAAGGAGATCATCGCGAAGATGGACGAGATCGTGGCGTTCAGCGGCCTGGGGGACTTCATTCGCTCCCCCCTGCGCAACTACTCCTCGGGCATGCAGGCCCGCCTGGGCTTTTCCATCGCCACCGCCTGGGTGCCCGACATCCTGATCCTCGACGAGGTGCTCGCCGTGGGCGACGCCACCTTCACCGACCGCTGCGAGGAGCGCCTGCGCAGCTTCCGCCAGGCCGGCGCCACCGTCCTCCTGGTCTCCCACAACACCTCGGCGGTGGTGAAGAACTGCACCCGCTGCATCTGGCTCGACGACGGCCGGATGAAGGCGGACGGCAAGGCCGAGGAGATCGTCCGCCTCTACATGCGCGAGCACGGCACGGAGCCGGTGGAGCACGAAGGCGGCCGGGTGCCGGCCGCCTCCTGAGCCTCCGGCCCTACGCCAGCCGGAACGACCTCTTCGCCGCCGCCGTGGTGTGGCCCAGGCCGTGGCGCAGGGTGGGGATCGGACGCCGGACGCCGCCCAGGTGGATCCCCTTGCGCAGCGCCAGCAGGACGCCGGCGGCCTCGCAGTAGTTCTCCACCTCGACGACGTTGTCGAAGCCCATCTTGGCGGCGGGCACCCCCATGATCGTCCGGTTCTCGCGCACCGCCACGATGGGAATCCCGTGCTTGTGGGCGTAGATCGCCGGGATGCCCCCCAGGGCAGTCGCCGGGGTCACCAGGGCCAGGAGGTTGCGCACGTTCAGCACGTCCGACGGCCGGAAGCAGCGGTGGGCGCTGATCTGCGGCGCCCGGCGCAACCCGATCAGGACGCAGGCGAGACCGCTGACCGAGGCCATCTCGCCGGCCCCGCGGGCGTCGACGATGCTGTGGGTGAGGTCCAGGTCCTTGCAGTTGATCATCGGCGCGTGGGCCGCCGGAACCTGGAAGCGGTTGACCAGCAGGTGGGAGATCACGGCCTCGACGCCCCCCAGGGGGTTCGGGTACTCGCCGTCGAAGTGCTTGACGTAGTTGTCCGGTGGCAGGTCCTGGATGTTGGTGGTGACGGCGATCGCGTTGGCCCCCTTGCGGATCAGCCGCTCGGCGGCGTCCAGCAGCACGTCCGGCCGGTCCACCGTGCCCACGTAGGCCCCCGAGGCGTTCTCCACGCAGCGGCTGCCGATCCGCTGGTCGGTGATCAGGCAGTCCACGATGTCGATCCCATAGACGGCGCGGACGGTGTTGACCACGTTGAAGACGACGTCCAACTGCTCGGGCTCGCTCTTCTCGACGATCAGCCCCACCCGGTTGGCGTAGGGGACGTGAAGGTCCACCGCCCCCTTCATGAACAGGTCGATGGCCAGCCCCTCGGTATAGAGGAGGTTGTCGGCCATGCTGATGAAGTTGGAGGCATTGACGGCGTTCGGGTTG
>JAICSG010000158.1 GCA_025937035.1 Thermoanaerobaculia bacterium
AGCGGCGCACCAGGTCCTCGGGGCCGGCGAAGGGGCCTTGCCGCTGGGCGCTCTCGATGGCCGCCCCCGCCTCCCGCCGCAGCCCGCGGACGTAGCGCAGCCCCAGCCGCACGGCCCCTCCCCCCGGCGCCCCCGGAGCGTCCTCCCAGCGGCAGAGGTATCCGGAGGTCTGGACGTCCACGGGCCGCACCTCCACGCCGTGCCGCTGGGCGTCTTTGACCAGCGTCGCCGGGTGGTAGAAGCCCATGGGCCAGGCGTTGAGAATCCCGAGATAGAAGGCGGTGGGGTGATGGGCCTTGAGGTAGGCGCTGGCGTAGGCGATGAGCGCGAAGCTGGCGGCGTGCGACTCGGGGAAGCCGTAGAGGGCGAAGGCGCTGATCCCTTGCACGATCTCCTCCTGTGCCTTGCCCACGATCCCCCGCTCGTTCATGCCCTGGCGGAGCTTCTCGACGATCGCCTGCATGCGCTCGACCGAGCGTTTGGAGCCCATGGCCCGGCGGAGCTCCTCGGCCTGGCCGCCGGTGAAGCCCGCGGCCACCATCGCCACCCGCAGGAGCTGCTCCTGGAAGATCGGCACGCCCAGGGTGCGCTCGAGGATCGGCTTCAGGCTGGGGTGGGCGTAGACGACCGGCTGGCGGCCGTTGCGGCGCTCGAAGTAGGGGTTCGCCATGTTCCCCAGGATCGGCCCGGGACGGATGATCCCCACCTGGATGACCAGATCGTAGAAGCGGGTCGGGTGGTTGCGGGGGAGCGAGGCCATCTGGGCGCGGCTCTCGACCTGGAAGACGCCGACGGTGTCCGCCTCCTGGAGCATCTTGTAGACCTTGGGGTCGTCCGGCGGCAGATGGGCGAGGTCGACGTGGACCCCCTCGTGGGTACGGATGGTGGGCACCATCTCTTCCAGGGCGGCGAGCATGCCGAGGCCGAGGAGGTCGACCTTGATAATCCCGAGGTCGGCGCAGTCGTCGTTGTCCCATTGGATCACCACGCGGCCCGGCATGGTGGCGGGCTCCAGGGGGACCACCTCGTCGAGCCGGCCGGCGGCGATCACCATGCCGCCGGTGTGCTGGCCGAGGTTGCGGGGGAGGTTGTGGATGCGCGTCCACAGGTCCATGAAATGTTGGAGGCGCTTCTCCTCGGGATCGAAGCCGGCGGCGGCGAGCTCGGCGGGGAAGGACTTCTCCTCGCCGTGATGCTCGTCGTAGCTCCAGTTGCCGAGCTGGCGGGCGAGCTTGTCGATCTGCTCCTCGTTGTAGCCGAAGACCTTGGCCACCTCGCGGGTGGCGGAGCGGTCGCGGTAGGTGATGACGGTGGCGGTCATGGCCGCGCCGTGAGGGCCGTAGCGCTGGTAGACATATTGGATCACCCGCTCGCGCTGGTCGCCCGAGGGGAGGTCGAGGTCGATGTCCGGCCATTCGCCGCGCTCCTCGGAGAGGAAACGCTCGAAAAGGAGGTCCATCTTCACGGGATCCACGGCGGTAATCGACAGGGCGTAGCAGACGGCGCTGTTGGCGGCCGAGCCTCGCCCCTGGGCCAGGATCCCCTCGCGCTGGCAGAAATCGACGATGTCCCAGACGATCAGGAAGTAGCCGGCGAGGTCGAGCTTCTCGATCAGGTCGAGCTCTTTCTGGATCTGCGCCTGGGCCTTGGCCGTGAGCGGCCGGAAGCGGGCGCGGGCGCCGTTCCAGGTGAGGTGGCGCAGGTAGGAGGAGGGCGTCTCGCCCGGCGGCAGCGGATATTCGGGGAAGCGGTAGCCGAGGTCGGCCAGGGTGAAGTCGAGCCCCCGGGCCAGCTCATCCGAAGCGGCCAGGGCCTCGGGGAGGTCGGCGAACAGCCTGGCCATCTCGGCCGCGCTCTTCAGGTATCGCTCGCGGTGGGAGGCGAGCAGGCGGCCGGCCGCGTCGAGGGTGGTGTGGTGGCGGATGGAGGTCAGCACGTCGTGCAGCGGCTTGTCCTCCGGCCGGGCGTAGCGCACGCCGTTGGTGGCGAGGAGGGGGAGGCGGAGCTGGCGGGCGAGGCCGATCAGAGCTTGATTGCGGTGCTCCTCCTCGCGCAGGCGATGGCGCTGGAGCTCGACGTGGAGCCGGCCGCGGAAGAGGTGGGCGAAGCGCTCGAGCATCCGGCGGGCGGGGTCGATCCCCCCTTCCGCCAGCTCGCGGGCGAGCGGGCCCTCCTCGCCGCCGGTCAGCAGGTGGAGCCCGGCCGCGTGCTCGGCCAGGAGATCCCAGGCGACGCGCGCCTCCCCCTTGGCATGGCCGCGGGCGGCGGCCGTGATCAGCTTGCAGAGGTTGCGGTAGCCGGTGCGGTCCGCGGCCAGGAGGGTGAGCCGCGCCTGGGTGTCCACGGAACGGCCCGGGAAGGGCTCGGTCTTGGGGTCCGGCACCAGGCCGAGGGGACCGAAGCGCCCCCGGGCCTGCCAGAGGCTCGGCTCGTCCTCCAGCACCACCTCGGCGCCGACCAGGGGCTTGATCCCCACCTCTCGCGCGGCCTTGAAGAAACGCGGCGCGGCGTAGACGCCGTTGGCGTCCACCAGGGCCACGGCTGGCAGCCCCAGCGCCGCCGCCCGGTCGACCAGGTCCTCGGGGAGCGAGGCGCCGTCGAGGAACGAGAAGGCGGAGGCGGCGTGGAGCTCGGCGTAGGGTGGGGGGGACGACCTCCGGGCCATAGCAGGAGGTTAGGCATTAACGGGGCGTAAATCAAGAGGAAAGAAAAGGGCGGCCGCGAAGGGCCGCCCGATCCGGGGTGATGCTTACTGGCCGACCACGAACAGGTGGCCGGCGTTCTGGGTGTAGATCTTGCCGTCAGCGCCGATCGACAGCGGGGTGTAGGCGGCGCCGATCGCGAGCTGCAGGAAGATGTGCTCGCGCAGCGTGCCGTCACGCTGGACGACGTAGAGGTTGCCATCCTCGCTGTTGTTGTAGACGTTGCCGTTGGCGTCGATGGCCGGCGCGTTGACGCAGAACTCGAAGCCGCGCGGGTGGTCGTTGACGCAGCTGACGTTGCCGCTGGCGTCGCGGCTGCAGCTCAGCGGGTTCAGGTTCTGCCAGCGCGACTCGATCTGGAGGTCTTTGGTGAGCCAGGTGATGTAGTAGGCCTCGGGATAGCTCGGGTCGTTGGCCGTGCGGTCGTCCGACGGGCACCACGCCGGGTCGTTGCAGTAGGAGCCGAGGTCATCGCCGTACTGGTTGTCCTTGGTGGCCAGGGAGTAGGTGCCGTCGTGCACGTAGAGCCCCGGGGTGTCGTCCCAGCCGAAGGGGTAGGCGGCGAGGAACTGGCCCGTGGAGCTGAACTTCATGATGTGCCCCTGGTCCCAGTTGAAGCGGGTGAAAGCGCCGTAGAAGACGCTGCCGTCCGGCGCGACCACCGGGGAGGCGGTGTTGTCGTCGATCACGCGGCCGGCGCCCGGGCGGTTCTGCGCCGGGTCATAGCCGGTGGTGGCGCCCGCGCGGCAGCCGCCCGGCGTGCCGTTGGGGGGCAGGGTAACGTTGCAGCCGGTCATCAGCCGGTCGCGCAGCGAGGTGTGCCACTTGGGCGACAGGTCGGGATTGGCGGCGATGATGTAGGCCTCGCGGCTCCACAGGTGGGCGACGCTGACCAGGTAGATGGTGCCGTCGGGACCGACCGCCGGAGCGGCGTTGAGGGGCGCGCGCTGGGTGCCGCACTGCACCGTGCCGGGCACGGCGTCCGGCGTCGGCGGCCAGGGGAGCTGGTTGGTGTTGAAGACGCCCAGGCACTTGTCGTTGGCGCCCGGGGCGCCCTGGGTCAGCGAGGTGATGGTAGCGGTCTGGAAGGTGCCGTTGGGGGCGACCTTGACCAGCCACGAGCCGACCACGTCGGCGTTCCACGCCTGCCCGTGCACGAATTCGTCGACCGTGTAGTAGACGTTGCCGGCGCCGTCCGCCACCAGGGGGCTGACCGTGAAGGTGTCACGGTCGAGGGTCGCGCCGAAGGGCGAGATGCGCGTGCCGGCGCCGTTCGACTTGTTGACCTTGAAGATCGAGCCGCCGGCGCCCGGAACGTAGACGGAGTTGCCGGCCAGCACGGCGTGGAAGACGGGCTCCCATCCCGGACCGTTGGTGAGGCTGCCATAGGGGGCCGGCTTCCAGTCGCTCTGGAAGCTCCACACCGTCGCCAGGTTGCCATTCTTCCACTGCAGCCGCTTCTCGTTCCAGATCTGGGTCTCCCAGTGATCCAGGCTGGTGTAGGTGCCGCTCTTGAACTCCATGTAGACGTTGTTGCCGTCGACCAGCGGCACCTGATAGTGCGCGAGCAGGTCGCCGCCGGCCAGCGGATCGGCCTGCTCCTGGGGGACGAACGGATCGTAGATGACGTCGGCCAGGATGCGGCTGGCCGTCTGACCGACCGCGGTCGTCGAGCCGGTGTGCTGCGCGTTGCGCCCCCACTGCGGCCAGTCCTGCGCCGAGGCCGAGAGCCCCGCGGCAAGAAGCAGTACCCCGAAAAACACGTAAACAAGTCTCTTCATAACATGCCTCCTAAGGCCCAGCATTCTCACTGGGCAGAAACCCGATAATAGAAAAGGGAAAAATGGCAATATAAAACGATCAGATGATCGCCGGCAGACGAAGTTGAAAGGCGCCGGGCGCCGTAATGGACGACCGAATCAGGAGTCATGTTTGATGGTTCTGGATCAGGTGAAGCTACGGGGCAGATTACGCCCCTGAGGGTGGGCTGTCAAGCGATCACCGGGCTTCTGTGCACAGACCACTGCTGAAGACGGTGGAACGCTGAATCAGAGGCCCCGGGCCGTTGCGGACCCGGGGTGCCGGCATCCAGATCGTCAGGCCGCGGCTTCGCCGCTCACCTGCTGGCGCCGCTTCTCGTACCAGGCGTACGCCTCCTCTTCCGTCTCCACGAAGACGAGCGGGTTGGCCTCGGGGCCGCGGCGGAAAAGGTTGGCGGCGGTCAGCAGCAGGCGGGCGAGGACCTTGGCGCGCAGAGGAGCGTTCTTGACCACCGTGCCGCGGAGGGGGAGGAGCTTGACGGTCTCCGACGCCTCCTTGCGGACCGCCGGGGGAAGGTCCTCGAGATCCGACAGGTCGATGAGGTAAAAGAAGTAGGGGACGTCCTTCCCATACTCCAGGTGGGCCTCGTTGATCTGCCGGCACTCTTCGAGCGTTACCTTGCCCCGGAGTGTCAGACGGCAGATGTCCGGCGTCTCCAGCGCCGTCCACTGCTGCCCACAGTCGTGCTTCTTGAGAAACTCTGCGGCCATCTCAACTCCTCCTCTCAAGGGGACAAGCCCGCGGCTTCGCCACAGCGCGGCATGAGCTTGATTCTGAGTACCCCAGAAAAAGTGCCCCCGATTATAAGGAGGAGGGAGCGATCGCGCAATCAGCGCCCGATTTTGGGCCCCGCGGGCCCCCCGGTCATCCGACCCGGGTAGGGGTGAACGACGGGGGGTCGCTGGCAGGGAAGGACGCGACCGACGCCTCCTCGACGACATCGCGCTCTCCGGGCTTGACGAGCCGCGCCCCCTCGGGGAGCGGCCACTTGCCCCGGAAGCTCTTGCCGGAGCCCTCGCCCCGCTTCGCGCCTTCGCGCTTGCCGGAGAGCGGCCGCGCCCAGTCGTCCGGGAGGTCCGCGGTGCTCAACCCCAGCGCTCCATAGGCAGGGCAATGGCCGGTGGCGCCCCGGAACAGCAGCACCGCGGCGCTGGCCGCGAGCGCGCCCGAGAGCGGTGAAAGTCGACGCTCACGCCCCAGGGTCCAGGCGGCGAGAGCGCCGCCTCCCAGGAGCGAGACCCAGCGTTCGAGATTGGCTACGTTCTTTTCCATGCGGTCCTCCTTGAAAGCGGGAAGATCGCAAGGGGTATGCCAGGAGCTATTTCGCCGCCGTCTGCATCTCCGCCTGCATGGAGAACGGCTGGCTGTTCTTGAGGTAGGTGTACGGGTTGACCGCCCGTCCGGAGGGCTCGTAGATGCCGTAGTGGAGATGGGTGGAGGAGATCGCGGCGTTGCCGGAGTTGCCGACGTAGCCGATGACCTCGCCGGGCTCGACCCAGTCGCCGGCCTCCTGGAGGCCGAAGTCCTCGAGGTGCGCGTAGTAGAGGCGGTAGCCGCCCGGCCCCGTGACCGTCACCACCTGGCCGCCGAGCCCCTTCATCCCCTTGAAGTCGATGATCCCCGCGGTCGCGCTGCGCACCGGCGTGTTGCGCGGCGCGAAGATGTCGATCCCCTTGTGATGCCGGCCGCCGTCCCGCGCGTAGCCCCAGGTGTTCTGCAGGTGGCTCGCGGTGACGCCGTCGACCGGGATCGGCAGCGTGCGTGGAAGCTCTTCCTGGAGAAGGGTGTTGTAGCGGGTGTTGTACCGGATGGCCGCTTCGCGGCAGCCCGCGAGCGAGAGGGCGACGAGCAAGGCGAGACCGAGGAGACGCGGACGAGCCATCTTCACCTCCAAGCCAGACCTCAGAGGACGCTGCCCGCGGGGACGGGCCTCATCCGGAATTCAGGGAGCCGAGTTGCGAGAGGACCGAAGCCTATCGCCAAACGCGGGCCCTTGGGAAGACCTCACCAGCATTCGTGGTTAGGATCTTAACCCAAATACAGAGAAATGTCTCTATTTGCTAAATATGCTGGAATGACAACCCCGCGCACCGCAGCCCTCGTGACCTTGCTGTTCTTTTTGGCAATGGCAAGGCTCTTCGCCCAGCAGCCCCCGCGGATGTTGGTGGAGGCTCCGCCCAGCCTGGAAGGGACCGCCGCCCAGCTCCGGTCGGTCAGCCCATCGCGCCTGGTGAGCGTGATGCGGCTGGTGGGTCTGAAAGACCCGGGGCCGCCGGTGCGGGTGATCCTGGCCCCCGAGCAGAGCACGGCCGCCGGGATCGTTCCGCCCTGGGTGTCCGGCTACGCGGTGGGGGAGCAAGGGACGATCGTGCTCCTCCCCGAGCGCGTCCCCAGCTACCCGGACTCGTCGCTGCAAGACCTTCTCTCTCACGAGATGGCCCACGTGCTGGTGGCGCGGGCGGCGGGCGGGCGTCCGCTGCCGCGCTGGTTCCACGAGGGGATGGCGATGATCGCCGGCCTCTCCTGGGGATTCGACGACCGCTCCCGGCTGACCCTGGCCCTCCTGGTCGACCGGCCGGTCTCGCTGGCCGAGCTCGACCAGCGCTTCGCGGGCGGGCAGGGGGAGGTCAACCGCGCCTATGCCATCGCCGGCTCCTTCGTGCGCGACCTCTTCGACCGCTACGGCCAGGACGTCGCCGCCCGCATCCTCCAGGGGGTGTCGCGCGGCCTCTCCTTCCCCGACGCTTTCCGCGCCGCTACCGGCGACTCGCTGGCCGCGGCCGAATCCTCCTTCTGGGACCGCCAGACCTTCTGGTATCGCTGGGTGCCGGTGCTGACCAGCTCCATCACCCTCTGGATGCTCGTCACCCTGCTCGCCCTCTGGGCCATCAAGCGCCGGCGCGACCGCGACGCCGCCCTCCGGCGGATGTGGGACGAGGAAGACGAGCGCCTCCGCCTGGCGGTGGCGGCTCCGGTGGAAGTCTCTGAGGTGCCGCGGAAGGATGAGGCGGGGGAGTGGGTGAATTGAAGCCAGGGACAGCAGAGACAAGGAAGATCCAGCTTTTCTGTCCCTGAGGTCCCTGTCGACCCTTTTGTCCCTTACAGATCCGGGATCTCCAACCTCTGCACGATCTCGCGGCTCGACCGCGTGACATCCTCCCAGCGCCACGCCTCCTCCTCGACGAGGCCGAGCAGCAGGCGGCGCCGGTCGGAGAGGGTCTCCATGGCCAGCCGGAATTCCTCATCCTTGACGGTGGTGATCCCCGCCTCCCGCAGCGGGTCGAGGGAGGGTGGGGGCGGCGGCTCGCGTTTCGGCTCCAGGTGGGCCTCGGCGAGCGTGGAGAGGAACTCGGCGATCGCCTGGCGGAGGGGATAGAACGCGACTTTGTCCGGCCGCTGCTCGGGGCAGACGCCCGCGAACAGCGTGATCGCCTCATCCAGCACGGCGATGCTCGGCGCCAGGGCC
>JAICSG010000653.1 GCA_025937035.1 Thermoanaerobaculia bacterium
CGAGCTCACCGCCGAGCAGGTGACGATGGCGGCGAATGCTCCGCTGGCTCTCCTCCAATCCACGGCCAGCGGCCCGGTCACGCTCCTCGCGGAGAACGCCAACGGCCAGTGGATCCGCGCCGATCAGTTCGTCTTCCGGCTGGACTCCCACGCCGCGGCTACCACGCGCCTGTGGGCCACGGAGTACGGCCGGCCGCTGGCGGGGCAGCCGGTGGCCCTCGCCTTCGACAACACCTACGTCGAGCAGCAGGTGACCCAGGGGCCGGTCGCCGGCCCGCCCGTTGGCGTGCCCGCTTCGGGGCTCCACTTCGAAGCGCCGGGAGTCACGGATGCGGACGGCACGATCACCGTAACCTTGACCGGCAACCTCGATGGCAATCCGCGCGGGTACATCGACGGCCAGGTCTACGGTGTGACCTACGGCCTGGGCACGGTGCCGCCCGCGCCCGGCAGCCGCGGCCTTTCGGACATTCTGAGCCCGCTCGTCTGGAGCCCCTACGCGGTTCCCGCGCGCCCCACCTGGCTCGACGACGTGGCGCCGATCTTCCAGCAGTACGCCAACCTGTATCCGGTGATGCGGCCCATTGTCGATCTCGCCAACTTTGGCAGCCTGGTGAAGAAGATCGGCCTCCTCAAAAACGTTTTCAAAGCGCCGGTCTCGGACCCCAACTACATGCCGGTGACGCGCGATCTCTCGGGTCCGAAGCGCGAGATGCTGCTGCGCTGGCTCGCGCACCCGCGCTACATGCGAAACGATTCCAAAGCGGATCTGCTGCGCGCTTTGCAGCAGGCCGTGGAGCTGGAGCACGCCACCATCCCCCTCTACCTCACGGCCCTCTACTCGATCCGGCCGGGAGCGAACGTCGAAGTGGCGTCGCTCATCCGCGGCGTCGTGCTGGAAGAGATGCTCCACATGGGGCTGGTCTCGAACCTCATGGTCGCGATCGGCGGCGCGCCGGACATCAGCTCTCCGGGCTTCGTGCCCCGCTACCCCGGCCCCCTGCCCGGCGGCCTCGCCGCGAATCTAACGGTGCGCCTGCGCCGCTGCTCCATCGCCCAGATCCGCGACGTCTTCATGGCCGTGGAGCAGCCCCAGAAGACCATCGAGCCGGTCGATGGCGAGGTGGACCCGGACGATCCCGAGCAGGCCTCGCTCTTCACCATCGGCTGGTTCTACGATCAGATCGAGCACTCCCTGGACCGCCTCGCCGCCCAGGGAGAGATCACGTTTGGACAGGAGGACCGCCAGGTCAAGGCCCGCATCGGTCCCCATCATCTCTACAGGATCGGCTCGCTGGAGGATGCCCGCCGCGCCATCCGCGAGATCAAGGAGCAGGGAGAGGGAGCGTCGCCGGTCGACCCCGCGCAGGTCCAGGGCCGGGAGGATCTGTCCCACTATTACAAGTTCGCCGAGATCGTGAACGGCCATCAGATCGTGATCGCACCCGGCGGCTTCGCCTACATCGGCCCGGCGGTGCCCTTCGATCCCGACGGTGTCTTTCCCATGATGGACGATCCCGACACCGTGGCTCTGCCGGCGGGATCGCGGGCGCGGATCCTCTCGCGGCAGTTCAATCAGACGTACCAGGCGCTCCTCAACGCGCTCCACCTCACCTTCAACGGCGATCCAGACCACTTTGGCGCCACCGAGGGGCTGATGTATTCGTTGGAGCTCCAGGCCCAGCAACTGATGCAGACGCCCTCCGGCCGCAACGACGGCACGACCGCGGGGCCAAGCTTCGAGCTCCCCTTCCCGTTATGATTCCTTCGCGGCGGCGCGTCTCTTTTTCTTTTTCTTCAGCGCCGCCGCGACCTCCTTCCGCAGCTCCAGGGCGGGCGTGAAGTCCGGCGCTTCCGCCAGGGCCTGAGCGACCTGCTCGCGCGCCTCTTCCAGGTGTCCCAGGTGGAAGAGGCAGAGACCGATGTTGAAGACGGTCGCCGGGTTCGGGCCGTAGATGGCCACCGACTCGTGGAAGAAGGGGAGGGCGTCGCCGTGGCAGTCGATCTCGCAGAGCAGGACGCCGAGATGGAAGGCGAGGTCCTGGGCCTCGTGGAGCGGAAAATAAAGGTTCCAGACCTCGTGGACCGCCCGGTAGATCTCCAGGCGGAAGACCCCCGCCGCCGAGGGCGCGTGCTTCATCAGGGCCGGCCAGCAGCCGAGCAGGACGTTGGCATCCCAGCCGGAGAGGCGGAGCCAGCCCAGCAGGTGCTCCAGGGTGAGGTCGTCCCAGGCGTGCCCGAAGCCCACCTTGAGATCGAAGAAGTCGTCCGGTCCCCTCCGCTCGATGGCCTCGTCGAAGGCGAGCGCGGTCTCCACGCTCCCCGTCCCCAGCACGCCCGCGACCACGTTGAGGCTGGAGTGGATATGAGAGGTGCAGAGGAATCCGCCCCCCCGATGGGTGAGCCATCGGCCCAGGGCGTGAAAGTTCACCATCAGCGAAAAGCTGCCGTGGATGGAGAGCTCCGGCGCGTCCCGTCCGGCCAGGAGCTCCTCGCGGCTGTACCCCTTGTCCCCCGCCACCAGCAGGAGACGGCCGTCCGCCAGCCCGCTGAGATGGCGCAGGCAGCGGATGGCGGAGGAAGGGAGGAGGACCGCCGTGTCGCTCAAGGCCGCGTACTCCCGCAGGATGGCGTCGAGCTCCGGATCGCCATAGGGCTCGTCCGCGGCCGGGCGCTCTTCCCAGGAGACCTCGACCCGCTGGAGGATGGTCGGGTCGTCGCGGTCCTCCTCCTCGTCCGGCACGGTGAGGGTGGGCAGGAGCTCGAAGAGCCGGCCGCCGCGCACGGCGAAGGCGTCCTGGGGGATGCCGTCGAAGACGTAGTTGGCGAGCACCACCAGTGGATTGCGCAGCGTCCGGGAGTCGAGCACCTCGCCGGAACGGCTCAAGCGGATCTCTCCATCCTCGGACGCGTCGTAGCGGGCGAAGTCGAGGAGCCCTTGCTCGATCCAGGGCTGGAGGAGCTCGTGCCGGCGCAGGGGATCGAGGGTGCTCTCCGTGAAGTCCGTCATCACGTAGCGGACCTTCACCGCGCTCAAGGAAGAGCGGCCGAGGAGGTCGAGGAGGCGCTGGAAGAAAAGATAGCCGAACCGTCCCGAGCCGCAGCCGAGCTCCAGGAGCGTGACCGGGTGATCGGGATCGAGCGTCCCGGCGCAGTCGCGCAGCCAGCCGAGGACCACCTTGGCATAGGAATCGGCGATCCAGCCGTTGCCGGTGATGTAGTGGGGGACAATCCCCTTCGTCCAGGCCTCGGCGCCCAGGTTGTCGAAGAACTTCCGCTGCAGCCGCCAGAGCAGGGACTCGGAGAGGCGCTTGCCGCGTTCGAGGATGAAGTCGGTC
>JAICSG010000035.1 GCA_025937035.1 Thermoanaerobaculia bacterium
GCGGGCCTGTGGTGCGGTATGGCATCGCGGTCCTGGCCGTGGCCGTGACCCTGGGGGTGCGGCTCGCGCTGCACCCCTTCCTCGGCCAGGGGGCGCCGTTCCTCGCCTTCGTCCTGGCGATCTTGGTGGCCTCCGGTTTCGGCGGCTGGGGGCCGGGGCTGCTCGCGCTCGGGCTCGCCGCCCTGGCGGGCGACTACTTCTTCCTGGCCCCGCCGAGGCATTTCGGGCTGACCGGCCCCCACCAGCTGTTCCTGATCGGGCTGTTCTGCGGCATCGGAGTCCTGATCTGCGCGGTCAACGACCGCTTGGTCGCCTCGGCGATGCGCGCCCACCAGGCGAACGAGGCCCTGGGGCAGACCGAGGAGCGTTTCCGGCTGCTGGTGGAGGGGATCTCCGACTACGCCCTCTTTCTGCTCGACCCGCGGGGGCGGATCGTGCTCTGGAATCCGGCCGCGGAGCGGATCTACGGCTACCGGCAGGAGGAGGTGTTGGGACGGGGCTATGAGACCTTCTACACGCCGGAGGAGGCGGCCCTGGGCCTGCCGGAGCGGCATCTCCAGCGGGCCGCCGAGCAGGGAGCCCTCCGGGAGGAGGGGTGGCGGGTCCGCCAGGACGGCTCGCGGTTCTGGGCCGAGAACCTGATCACCACGTTGCGTGCCCCGGACGGCGAGCTGCGCGGGTTCGCCAAGGTCGTGCACGACGCCACCGAGCGCCGGCTGGCCGACGAGGAGATCCGGCGGCTCAACGAGTCGCTGGAGCGGCGGGTCGAGGAGCGCACGGAGCAACTGGCGGAGGCCAACCAGGCGCTGGAGGCCTTCACCTATACGGTCTCCCACGACCTGCGTGCGCCGCTGCGGGGCGTCCAGGGGTTCTCCGAGGCGCTGCTGGAGGATTCCGGCGATCGGCTGGACGACGCCGGCCGCGAATACGCCCACCGGATCGTGAGCGCCGCCCAGCGCATGGAGGGGCTGATCCAGGACCTCCTGACCTACAGCCGGCTCTCCCGGGCGCAGATCGATCCGCAGCGGGTGGACCTCGACTCGGCGGTGGCGGACGCCTGGGAGCAGATCCGGGAGACCGCGCCTCCCGATGCCCGGTTGGAGGTCGAGGAACCGCTGCCGGCCGTGACCGGCCACCGGCCCACGCTGGTCCAGGTGCTGGCGAACCTGCTCGGCAACGCCGTCAAGTTCGTCCCACCGGGTGCCGCGCCGGAGGTGCGGGTGCGCGCCGAGGACCACGACGGCCGGGCCCGGGTCTGGGTCGAGGACCGCGGCATCGGCATCGATCCCGCCCACCAGGAGCGCATCTTCAACGTTTTCGAGCGGTTGCACGGCGGCGAGAGCTACCCGGGGACGGGCATCGGTCTTGCTATCGTCCGCAAGGGAATGGAGCGCATGGGCGGCCAGGCCGGAGTCGAGTCCCAGCCTGGAGAAGGCGCGCGATTCTGGATCGAGCTGCCCAGAGCCGGAGAAAGCGAGTGAACGAGGACCCTACCGTCCTGCTGGTCGAAGACGATCCGGACGACGTGCTGCTGACCCGCCGGGCCTTCGCCAAAGCACATTTCCCCGTCCCCCTGCACGTGGTCTCCGACGGCCAGGGGGCGATCGACTATCTCGGCGGCGCCGGCGAGTACGCCGACCGCGCCCGTTTCCCCCTGCCGCTGGTCCTGCTGCTCGACCTCAAGCTGCCGCGCCTCTCGGGATTCGAGGTGCTCCAATGGCTGCGCGGCCAGCCGGGGCTGCGCCGCATCCCCGTGGTGGTGCTCACCGGCTCCGGCCAGTCGGTCGACATCAACCGGGCCTACGACCTGGGCGCCAACTCCTACCTGGTCAAGCCGGTGCGGTCCGACGACCTGGCCGATCTGGTCAAGTCGCTGAACCTCTACTGGCTGCTGCTCAACGAGAAGCCCGATCCCCGGGCGCCCTAGACCGAGGCGGGCCGATGCGAATCCTGCTGATCGACGACAACCCGGACGACCGGGCCCTGGCCCGCCGGATGCTCGAGCGGGACTGGCCCGGCGTGGAGACGACGGAGGTCATCGATCCCGCCTCGCTCGACCGGGCCCTGGAGGAGGACGCCTTCGACGCGGTGGTCACCGATTACCAGTTGCGCTGGAGCGACGGGCTGGAGGTGCTGCGCCGGGTCAAGGAGCTCGACCCGGACTGCCCGGTGATCATGTTCACGGGCACCGGCACGGAGGAGGTGGCCGTCGAGGCGATGAAGTCGGGGCTGGACGATTACATCGTCAAGTCCCCTCAGCACTATGGGCGCCTGCCGCTCGCCGTGCGCTCCGCCCTCGCCCGCGCGCAGCAGCGGCGCTATACGGCGAGCCTCGAATCCCGTCTCCAGGCCCTGCTCGACCGCGAGCGGACGGCGCGGGCGGCGGCCGAGGCCGCCAGCCTGATGAAGGACGAGTTCCTGGCCACCCTCTCGCACGAGCTGCGCACGCCGCTCAACGCCATCGTCGGCTGGACCAGCCTCCTGCGCAGCGGCACGCTCACCGGCGAGCGGCTCCAGCGGGCCGTCGAGACGATCGAGCGCAACGCCTACGCCCAGGCCCGGCTGATCGACGACCTGCTGGACGTCTCGGCGATCGTCTCCGGCAAGATGAATCTGGAGGTGCGGCCGACCGAGCTCGCCAAGGTGGTCGAGGCGGCCCTCGACGGGGTGCGCCCGGCGGCCGACGCCAAGGGGATCCGGCTGCAGGTGGACCTCGACCCGGACGCCGGCCCGGTGCCCGGCGACGCGGCGCGCCTGCAGCAGGTGGTCTGGAATCTGCTCTCGAACGCGGTCAAGTTCACCCCCGTCGGCGGCCGGGTGCGGGTCGACCTGGAGCGCCGGAGCGGCCACGTCCATCTCTCGGTGCGCGACTCCGGGGTGGGGATCGAGCCGGGCTTCCTGCCGCACGTCTTCGAGCCGTTCCGGCAGGCGGACAGCGGCACCACCCGGGCGCAGGGAGGCCTGGGGCTGGGTCTCGCCATCGTGCGCCGGCTGGTGGAGCTGCACGGCGGCTCCGCCCGCGCGGAGAGCGAGGGTCCGGGGCAGGGGGCGACGTTCGTGGTCGAGCTGCCGCTCCTGGCCGGCGAGACCGAGCGCCGGGCCCACGCCGCGGACGTGCATCCTCCTGAAGAGGACGACGGGGCGCCGGATCTCTCGGGGCTGCGGGTGATGGTCGTGGACGACGAGCCCGATTCCCGCGATCTCATGGCGGTCGCTCTGGAGGGGAACGGCGCCGAGGTGATGGCGGTGGATTCGGCCGTGCGGGCCCGTGGGGTCTTCGACGGCTTCCGGCCCGACGTGCTGGTCTCGGATATCGCCATGGCGGAGGAGGACGGCTACGACCTGATCCGCTGGGTGCGCGACCTGCCGCCGGACCGGGGGGGCGCGATTCCGGCCGCGGCGGTCACCGCCTACGCCCGCTCGGAGGACCGCCGCCGGGCGCTGCTCGCCGGGTACAACATGCACCTCTCGAAGCCGTTCGATCCCGGCGAGCTGCTGGCCGTGGTCGCCAGCCTGGGCGGGCGGGTGCGGTAGGCCCGCCTACCGGGCCGACACCACCACCGCCTGCATGCCGATCGAGGCCAGCTCGCGGCGCAGCGACTCGGCCTGGCCGCGGTCGTCGAAGGCGCCGATCTGGACGCGGCTCCAGGTGCCGTCCGAATCCACCACCGCCTCGGGATAGAGCCGCACGACCTCACGCTGGAGGGCGATCGCCCGCTCGGGCTCGCTGAAGGCGCCCACCTGGACGGTGAAGCGCGGCGGTGCGCCGGTCTCGGGCACCAGGTAGAGCTCGACGCTGGCGGTGCCCGGTCCCACCACCCCCACCTCCCTGGCGGCGGCGTAGGAGAGGTCGATGATGCGGTTCTTCGAGTAGGGGCCGCGGTCGTTGACCCGCACGATCACCTCGCGGCCGGTACGGGTGTTGCGTACACCGATCTTCGAGCCGAAGGGGAGTGAGGGGTGGGCGGCCGTGAAGGCGTTCATGTCGTAACGCTCGCCGCTGGCGGTCATCTTGCCGTTGAACTTGGGACCGTACCAGGAGGCGATCCCCCGTTCGAGCGGCACGCCGAGCGTGGGAGGAGCTACGGTGGGCTGGCGGTTGCCGGAGCAGCCGACGGCCAGCAGCTCGACGAGGAGGAAGGCTGAAAGAGCGACTCGAGAGAGAACAACGACGAGCCGGGAGTCTTTCCGTGGGCGCATGGGCTTACGGCCTCCGTAAGGTGGTTGCGAGCCATCTTCGTGAGAGCTCTTGGGTCCGATAGCGCTGGAACGGCTTGCGCTCGACCGGGATACTAGCACAGGGCCAGATTCACCCCGGTTCGGTGGGGCACGCCCCCACCCTCTATGCACCCCCCTAGACGCGGGGGGCGGCAATCGCGGCGGCCTCGATCCCTTCCAGGGCGGGCGCCACGACTTCTTCCAGAAACTCGTCGACTTGATCGGCCGACCGGCCGGTGAAGGCGACCGGATCGAGCCAGGGCTCGACCTCCTCACGCGTGAGCCGGAACTCCGGGTCGCTCACGATGAGGTCGATGAGGGGATTCTCTCCCCCTTTTCTTTCCAAGGTGCTCTGGGCGTCGAAACTGTAGCCGCGGATGCGCTCGTGGAGCTGCTGGCGGTCGCCGCCGCGCAGCACGGACTCCATCAGCAGCGTCTCGGTGGCCATGAACGGCAGCTCGCGGGCCACCCGGGCGGCGATCGTCGACTCGCGCACCACCAGGCCCGCGGCGATGTGGGCCGCCAGCCCCAGCACGGCGTCGGCGTCCAGGAACGAATCCGGGATCACCAGGCGGCGGTTGGCCGAGTCGTCGAGGCTCCGCTCCAGCCACTGGGTGGCGGTGTTGAGCGGGCCGTTCAAGCTGTCGGTGATCAGCCGGCGGGCGAGGCCGCACATCCGCTCCGAGCGGACCGGATTGCGCTTGTAGGCCATGGCCGAGGAGCCCACCTGCTCGGCGTCGAACGGCTCGGAGAGCTCGCCTACCCCCTGGAGGAGGCGGAGGTCGGTGCCGAATTTGTGGCAGGTCTCGCCGAGGCCGGCCAGGGTCTGGAGCACCTGGCTGTCCTGCTTGCGCGAGTAGGTCTGGCCGGTCACCGGGAAGCTCGCGGCGAATCCCAGCTTGCGGGCGACGAGCCGGTCGAGCTCGCGCACTTTGGCGCCGTCGCTATGGAAGAGGGTCAGGAAGCTCGCCTGGGTGCCGGTGGTCCCCTTGACCCCCCGGCAGCGCAGGGTGGAGAGCCGGTGGCGGACCTCGGCGAGGTCCATCACGAAGTCCTGGATCCAGAGGCAGGCGCGCTTGCCCACGGTGGTGAGCTGCGCCGGCTGGAAGTGGGTGTAGGCAAGCGTCGGGATCGCCCGCGTCCGCCGCGCGAAGGAGGAGAGCTCCCGGACGGTGGCCGTCAGGCGGCCGGCCAGCAGCTCCAGGGCCTCGCGGATCAGCAGGACGTCGGTGTTGTCGGTGATGAAGGCGCTGGTGGCCCCGAGGTGGAGGATGCCCCCCGCCCCCTCGTGGACCCGGTCCGCCTGCTCGGCGTAGTGGCGGATGTGGGCCACCACGTCGTGGCGGGTCCGGCGCTCGATCTCCGCCACCCGGTCGAGGTCGGCGTCGCCGGCCGTCTTCCGGAGGGCGTCGATCTGCTCGGCGGTGATCGGCAGGCCCAGCTCCCGCTCGCTCTCCGCCAGGGTGATCCACAGCCGCCGCCAGGCGCGGAAGCGGTGGCCGGAGGAGAAGATCCGGGCCATCTCCTGCGAGGCGTAGCGTTCGTAGAGGGGGTTCTGGGGGGAGTCGGTCAGCATGCCGGGGCCGGATTGTAGCAAACGGGCCCTCTGCTACAATCCGCCGCCGCGACCCCCTTCCCGGGGCCGCGCCTCTCAGTCAGCCCAGAGCCCAATATGTCCCTACGAGTCGATTCAGAAATCGGACGCCTGCGGCGCGTCCTGGTCCACCGCCCGGCCCGGGAGATCGACTGGATGGTCCCGGCCATGATGGAGACCCTCCTCTTCGACGACATCCTCGACGGCGACGAGGCCCGCGAGGAGCACGACCTCTTTTCACGGGTGCTGCGGCAGGCCGGCGCGGAGGTGCTCGAAGCCCAGGACCTGCTCGCCAGCGTCTTGCAGGAAGGCTCCGAGCCGCGCCGCCGGCTGCTCGACGAGCTGGAGGCCGAGTACGGCGTCTCCTTCAGCCTCGTGCGCCGGCTCGACGAGCTGCCGCCGGTCGAGCTTGCCTCCGCCCTGATCGAGGGGATCCGCGCTCCCGCCGGGGTTTCCGATGCCGGCCGGCTGCAGTTCTTCGAGCTCAACCCGGTGCCCAACTACTTCTTCCAGCGCGATCCCCAGGTGGTGATGGGCGATCGCGTGGTGATCTCCTCGATGGCGACCGGCGCCCGCGAGCGCGAGCCGCTCCTCGCCCGCACCCTCTTCGAGCACTGCCCGGCGCTCAAGACGGCGGGGATCTTCGAGATCGACGTCCCCCCCTCGGGCGCGCCGCAGCACAACCCGCACTTCCCCTACCCCAATCTGGAGGGGGGCGACGTGCTGGTGGTGAGCCCGGAGATCGTCCTCGCCGGGCTCTCCGAGCGGACGAACCGGCGGGGGATCGAGACGCTGGCCGAATACCTGCGCCGGGAGGAGACCTCGTTCCGCCATCTGATCATGGTGGAGATGCCGCGCCGGCGCTCCTACATGCACCTCGATACCGTCTTCACCCTGATCGACCGCCACCTCTGCCTGGCCTACCTGCCCGTCATCCAGCCCGGCGGGCCCGAGTCGGCCCACGTCTACTCGGTGGACCTGTACTCCAAGGAGCTGACCTTCACCCTCCGCCCCTCGCTGCTGCGGACGCTGAGCGACTTAGGGGTGGAGCTGGAGGTGGTCCCCTGCGGCGGCGCCGCCGAGGCGATCGACCAGCAGCGCGAGCAGTGGACGGACGGCGCCAACGCCTTCGCCCTCGCCCCCGGGCTGATCTGCCTCTACCGGCGCAACCACCGCACGATGGACGAGCTGGCGCGGCGCGGCTGGCGCATCCTGGCGGGAGAGGAGGCCGCGGCCGGCAAGCACGACCTGATCGGCGGCGGCCCGGCGGTGATCTCGCTCTGGTCCAACGAGCTGTCGCGCGCCCGGGGCGGCCCCCGCTGCATGACCATGCCGCTCGAGAGAGACCCCATCGATTGATCCCCTTTCAAAACAGACTTCCGATTCTGGAGGAGATATGCCCCGTCACCTGATCTCGATCCACGACCTGACCGCCGCGGAGGTGGCCGGTCTGTTCCGTCTCGCCGCGGACGTCAAGGCGAACCGCTCGAAGTACGAGAACCACATGCACCGCAAGACGCTGGGGATGATCTTCGAGAAGTCCTCGACCCGCACCCGCGTCAGCTTCGAGGCGGGGATGGCCCAGATGGGCGGCCAAGCCCTCTTCCTCTCCAGCCGCGACATCCAGCTCGGCCGCGGCGAGCCGATCTCGGACACCGCCCAGGTGCTCTCCCGCTACATCGACGGCATCATGGCTCGCACCTTCGCCCACCAGACGGTGACCGACCTCGCCAAATACGGCACGATCCCGGTGATCAACGGCCTCACCGACGACCTCCACCCCTGCCAGGGGCTCACCGACTACTTCACCCTGATGGAGGTCTTCGGCGGCCTCGACGCCCTGCGCGGCCGCAAGCTCGCCTACGTGGGGGATGGCAACAACATGGCCCATTCCCTGATGCTCGGCGCCACGAAGGTGGGGATGGACGTGGCGATCGCCTCGCCCAAGGGCTATGAGGTGAAGGAGCGCTACGCCGGCCTCGCTCGCCAGGACGCTCAAGCGGCCGGGACGAAGGTGATCCTGACCAACGATCCGGTGGAGGCGGTGAAGGACGCCTCGGCGGTCTACACCGACGTCTGGGCCTCGATGGGGCAGGAGTCCGAGCAGCAGGAGCGGGTGAAGGCCTTCAAGGGCTTCACGGTCGATTCGGCGCTGATGTCCCACGCCCGCAAGGAGGCCGTCTTCCTCCACTGCCTGCCGGCCCACCGCGGCGAGGAGGTCTCCGCCGAGGTCTGCGACGGCCCCCAGAGCCGCATCTTCGACGAGGCCGAGAACCGCCTGCACGTCCAGAAGGCGATCATGCTGTGGCTGATGGCGGGGGTGGAGATCTAGGGCGCGGATCATGCCGCCAATTGCCCGTCCATCGTCTCTCGGAGTGAGGAATATCCCACCTGCCCGGCCCGGCAGGCGGGATATTCTGGCCGGTATACCGTTTAACTTCCGGAATATGCGGTATGGAGGGCGTAATACGCCGCGTATTTTGGCCGACACGCGGTATTTTTAAGAATATATGCCGCGTAATAAGGGAGGCAAGCGGTATTTTGACCGGAATGTACCGCGTGCCTTGGGAGGCACGCGGCATATTCCGCGCGGCGATAGAGATCTGCCTGGAATAGGCGGTATGCTCGCCAGTTGTCTACAACGACGCCAGCCGCTTCGCCATCTCCCGCCAAGCCTTCCCCCGGTGGCTCACCATGCCTTTTTCAGGGCCGGTGAGCTCGGCGAAGGTCAGCTCCGAGCCGTACGGCAGGAAGACCGGATCCCAGCCGAAGCCGTGGGTCCCGCGGCCAGGAAGGACGAGAGTGCCTTCCGTCCTCCCCTCGGCGACGATCTCGCGGTCTCCATCCTTGTAGAGAAGAAAGCAGTGCGCGGAGGCTTTGGGCTCCTTCAGGGATAGCGCCGCGCGGGAGAGCCCTTCGGCGCCGACAGCCTGGAGCATCCACTTGACGAGAGGTCCGGGAAAGCCGTTCAGGGCGGCGAGGTCGAGCCCCGCCTCCTCGACTACCAGGGGACGGCCGACGTGCCGCCACGCCTCTTCCGCCTTGGCCCGCAGGACCTCCAGATAGTCGAGCGACTGGATCTCGGGAAGATCCACCTCCACGGCTTCGAGGTCTGCTCCCATGGCGAGCCGGGCCTCGGCGATCTTGCCGGCGTTGCCGGTGACGAGGACGAAGGGGTGGGAGTTACTGGAAGGAGCGGTCATAGTCTCTCGGCAAGGTACTACGGATTGTCGTTGTCGCGGATTGATGATACCTTGTGCCATCAACTGGCTGGATTCGTGCTTACTCTATAGGGGAACAGGGTGGCCCGGGGAGGGTCGAGACGTGGCGCCAAGGAAGAGCGGCCGTATGTGGTCTTCATCAGCCATTCTTCCCGGGATACCTGGATCGCCAGGATGATGGCGGAGAAAGTATCCGCTCTCGGAGCTGTGGCTTGGCTCGACGTCAAGGATCTTGAGGGAGGAGACCTCATCAACGCCAAGATCCTCGAAGGTCTGGATGCCTGTCAGGAGGCGGTGGTGCTAGTCTCTCCCAATAGCGTGGTGTCGCAGTGGGTGGTATTCGAGATCGGAGCCGCCTTGGGACAGCACAAGCGGGTCACCCCGATCCTGAACAACGCAAGCTTGGGTGCGATCGCCCCGCTGAAGGAGATCAAGGCCATCGATCTCAACGATTTCGGCCGGTTTTTGAGCGAGCTCAAGAAGAGAATTCAGAAGGCTTCAGAGGAATGACCTATGTCCTACCAGGTCCTGATCAGCTCGACGCCTAAGGATAGGGATCTCGCCGAGAACCTCGCCCAGTCCGTCCGGGACACCGGAGCCCTTGTCCTCTCCGTGGAACAAACTCCGACCCGCGGCGAGGCGATCGACTTCGACCTGCGTCGGTTGATACGGAAGGCGGACGAGGTCGTCCTCATTCTGACCGACCGGTCTCTCAACAACCCATTTCTGCTACTCGAGATGGGTGCGGCCTTTTCTCTGCGCAAGCGGTTGATTCCGATCCTGGTCGGCATCGACGAATCCGAGATCCCGCCCCTGATCGCCGAGCTCGGGTATGTGCGGTACGCGAATCTGAGGGGCTATCTCTCCGAGCTCGAGCAGCGCGTCAGGTCGTCGACCAGTGAGCCCCCGGTCGCGGCGGCCCACTGACGTCACTCCTGTCGCTGACTCGCCGCCCGGTTCAGCTCCTCGATCAGCTCATCCACCTGGCGCCGGAGGTGCTCGACATCGCCGGAGTTGTCGATCAGCCGGTGGGCGGCCTCGCGGCGCTCCTCGCCGTCGCCCTGGGCGAGGAGGCGGGCGCGGGTGGATTCGGGGTCCATCCCCCGCGCCACGGCCCGCTCGTAGCGGAGCTCGCATGGGGCCTCGACGGTGATGATGAAATCGAACAGCGGAGCGTAGCCGGCCTCGACCAGCAGCGTGGCCTCGAGGACGACCACCCCCTGCGAGCGGGCCGCGATCTCCTCGAAGCGCTTCCGCACCAGGGGGTGGACCGCTGCCTCCAGCGCCTTGCGCGCCGCCGGATCGCTGAAGACGCGGGCGGCGACCTTGGCGTGGTCCACGCCGCCGCGCTCGTCGAGCATCCCGGGGCCGAAGAGGTCGCGCACGGCCGCCGCCCCCTCGCCGCCGGGCTGATGGAGCTCGGCCACCAAGCGGTCGGCGTCGACCACCTCGAAGCCCGCATCGCGCAGCCAGGCGGAGACGGTCGACTTGCCGCTGGCGAGACCTCCGGTCAGCCCGACGTTGAGATCGCTCATGGCACGGCCGGGAGCCCCTGCCGGCGGCGGGAGGCCTTCAGGGTGTTGGCGATCACCATGGCGACCGTCAGCGGCCCGACGCCGCCGGGGACCGGGGTGATCCAGGACGCCTTGGGCGCCACGTGGGTGTAGTCGACGTCCCCGACCAGGGTGTACCCCTTGGTCTCGAATTGCCGGCGGCGGTCGGCATCGCCGGGATAGAGGCGCTCGATCTCGGCGCCGTCCGCCAGGCGGCTCATCCCCACGTCGATCACCACCGCTCCGTCGCGCACGTGCTCGGGACCGATCATCCCCGGGCGGCCGATGGCGGCCACCAGGATGTCGGCCTGGCGGGTGACGGCGGGGAGGTCGACCGTGCGGGAGTGGCAGACGGTGACCGTGCAGCTCTCCCGCAGCAGCAGGCCGGCCATGGGCTTGCCCACGATGGCGCTGCGCCCCACGATCACCGCCCGTTGGCCCGAGAGCTTGATGCCGTTGCGCTTCAGCAGGGCCACGATGCCGGTGGGGGTCGCGGGGGTGAGTCCGTCCTCGTCCAGCCAGAGGCGGCCGACGTTGACCGGGTGGAAGCCGTCGACGTCCTTGTCGGGATCGATGCGGTCGAGCACCCGCTTCTCGTGGATCTGTTTGGGGAGCGGGAGCTGGACCAGGATGCCGTCCACGGCGTCGTCGGCGTTGAGATCATCGAGCAGGGCGAGGAGCTCGTCCTCGGAGGTCTCGGCGGAGAGGCGGAGGGTGCGGCTCAGCATGCCGACCTCGGCGCACCCCTTGACCTTGCTGCCCACGTAGACCTGCGAGGCGGGGTCCTCGCCCACCAGCACGGCGACGAGCTGCGGCGGCCGGGCGCCGGCCTCGGCCATCGCGCGGGCGCTCGCCGCCGTTTCGGCGCGGATCTCGGCGGCGCCCGTCTTACCGTCGAGGATTTGGGTCATGAAGGAATCCTCCCTTGATGGATACAGACCGTGCCGCCCGAGAGGTCCTCCCAGGCGAGGCTGGCGAAGCCCGCGGCGGCCATGCGGTCGAGGAACGCCTGGCGCTGGGGGAAATCGACCACCGAGCTGGCCAGATAGGAATAAGCCGACCCCCGGGGGGAGACCAGCCGGCCGATCCACGGCAGCAGCCGCAGGAAATAGAAAAGATAGAGCCTCCGGAGCGGTGGCCAGCGCGGGACCGTGGCGTCGAGGACCACCAGCTTGCCGCCCGGCCGCAGCACCCGGGCGAGCTCGCGCAGGGCGGCGTCGAGGTCGGCGACGTTGCGCAGGCCGAAGGAGACGGTCGCGCCGGCGAAGTGCCGGTCGGGGAAGGGGAGCGAGAGGGCGTCGGCGGCGAGGGCACCGGGCCGGGGCGCGTCCGTCCGCGCGAACTTGTGGCGGGCGATGGCGAGCATCGGCACGCAGAAGTCGGCCGCCGCCACGCGGGCCCCCCGGCGGCGGAGGGCGGTCGCTTGGTCCCCTGTGCCGCAGCAGAGGTCGAGCACGGGGGAGCCGGGCGGGGGCCCCAGAGCCGCCGCCGCCCGCCGCCGCCAGACCACGTCGAGGCTGGCGGAGAGCAGGTGGTTCAGGAAGTCGTACCGGGGCGCCACCCCCGCGAACATGTCGCGGATGGTCTTCCCGGATTTGTCGAGCGGAGCGGTGGCCATGGTGTCGGACATCAGGAGGGAAGCATACCCCTTCCCGGCCGGTCCTCAAGACCCCGGCGGGAATAGCCCCCCTCTTGCCAAAGTTGGGGCTTTGAGCGAGACTTGAGGCTCGCCGGGGCTGGGACCCCGGTCCGGGGGCTGTTAGCGTCCTCTCTTGACAAACTTCCCCTGCCCATCTACCATGTGGGTCCTTTGCGTCGCGAAGGCGGCTCAGGCACGCCGCGCCGAGGCAATACATTCCCAGCCAGAGCTGACCTGGAGAGATTGGAGATGCTGAAGAAGACCTACAGCCCGAAGCTCGCCGAGATCGAGCATCGGTGGTACGTGCTGGATGCCGCGGGGATCCCTCTGGGGCGCCTGTCGTCGCTGGCGGCCCGTCTGCTGATGGGCAAGCACAAGCCGACCTATGCCACCCACCTCGACACCGGGGACTTCGTAATCGTCATCAACGCCGAGAAGGCGGTGCTGACCGGCGGCAAGGAAGAGAAGAAGATCTATCACTATCACACGGGGTATCCGGGTGGCCTGAAGTCGGAGACGGCGGCCAAGCGGCGGCAGCGCCGGCCCGCCAAGCTGGTCGAGGAGGCGGTGTGGGGCATGCTCCCCAAGGGGCCGCTCGGCCGCAAGCAGCTCCGCAAGCTCAAGGTCTACGCCGGGCCCTCGCACCCTCACCAGGCGCAGCAGCCCGAGAGCTTCGACGTCGCCGCGGCCCTGTAACGGACGATCCAGGCGGGAATCAAGGAGAGATCGCAAGTGAGCCAGACTCAGTATTACGGCACCGGCCGCCGCAAGACGGCCGCCGCCCGCGTGTATCTCCGGCCCGGCGCCGGCGAGATGAAGGTCAACGGTCGTACGCTCGACAGCTACTTCCCGAACGAAGTGCTGAAGATGGTCATCAAGCAGCCCCTGCAGCTGACGGAGACGGTGGAGCGTTTCGACATCCACGTCACGGTGGCTGGCGGCGGCAGCGCGGGCCAGGCCGGCGCGATCCGGCACGGGATCTCTCGCGCCCTGCTCGAGTTCAACGGCGAGTTGCGCGACCGCCTCAAGTCGGCCGGGTTCCTGACGCGCGATCCGCGCAAGAAGGAACGCAAGAAGTACGGCCAGAAGGGCGCCCGCGCCCGTTTCCAGTTCAGCAAGCGCTAGAAGGCCCAGAAGGGAGAATTCCTTGGTAGAAGTCACGATGAAGGAGCTGCTGGAGGCCGGTGTCCACTTCGGGCACCAGACCCGGCGTTGGAACCCGAAGATGAAGCCTTATATCTTCGGCAAGCGCAACGGCATCTACATCATCGACCTGCAGAAGACGCTGCGGATGTTCAACCAGGTCGCGGATTTCGTGCAGCAGCTCGCCTCGCAGGGCAAGCGCATCCTGTTCGTCGGCACGAAGCGGCAGGCGCAGGAGGCGATCGCCGAAGAGGCGGCCCGCTGCGGCGAGTTCTACGTCACGAACCGCTGGCTGGGCGGCACGCTGACCAACTTCGTCACCCTGCGCAC
>JAICSG010000071.1 GCA_025937035.1 Thermoanaerobaculia bacterium
ACGTGCGCCACGATCAGCTTGCCCGGCTGGTCCCGCAGCCAGCGCGTCCAGGCGGTGCTCGCGGCGCTGGCCGCGCTGGCCCTGGCCCGCCTCGCCTCATGGCGGGGAAACACCGGCAGGATCCTGGCCCTCGCCCTGGGGGTGCTGGCGGCGGCCGAGAACCTCGCGTCCGCTGGCGTCCTGGCACCGACTCCCAAAACCCCGCGCACCGCCTGGACGCGCTGGCTGCGGGACCAGCCGGGCAAGCTGATCGTGGCGCACGTCCCGCTGCCGCGGGGGCTGCACGTCTCCGACTACGAGGTGGAGACCTGGCGCATGCTCGCCCAAATCGACCACCGCCGGCCACTGATGAATGGCTACTCGGGCTACTTCCCCTCCGGCTACGGCACGTTCCAGGTGGACATGGACCAGAATTTCCCCTCCGACCGCCTCCTCTGCATGATGGCGCTCGGCATGGGAGTCAACACTCTGGTCCTGGACCGCCCTTACCTGGAGGAGCGTCGCGCCCTATTCGAGAGCGACTCCCTGCGGGGCTTCTTCCGCCCTGGATACAGCGACCACCAAGTGGTGATCGTACGCCTGAGCCCGCCTCCCGAGGCCTGCGGCGCCCCGCCTTCGTAGCCGCGTAACCGGGGGCGAAAGGCCATGACGTGCTAGCCTTGGGGCCAAGCCGCAAGGATGACGACGATGAACAACCTCCGCGAGATCATGGCCCTCGCCACGCGCCCCGGGGTCCTCTCGTTCGCCATCGGCCTGCCCGCGGCGGAGCTGTTTCCGCGGGAGGAGCTCGCCGGCGTGGCCGCCCGCGTGCTCCGGACGGAGCCCTCGGCCCTCCAGTACGGGCTTCCCCTTCAGCCGCTCAAGGCGCAGATCGTCGAGATGATGGCCTGGCGGGGGGTCCGCTGCACGGAAGAGCAGATCTTCCTCACCTCCGGCTCCCAGCAGGGGATGGACCTGCTGAGCCGCCTGCTCCTGCCGCAAGGAGGGCAGGTCCTGTTCGACGAGGCCGTCTACGACGGCATCCGGCTGGCGACCCGGCTCCAGCAGCCGGAGATCCTGACCGTCGCGTCCGATCCCGCCACGGGGATGGACGTGGACGCCGTCGAGGCCCTGCTCGCCGGCGGAGCGCGGCCGGCCTTCCTCTACGCGATCCCGGACGGCCACAACCCGCTGGGAGTCAGCCTGAGCCGCGAGAAACGGCACCGCCTCGCCGCTCTGGCCCGCCGGTACCGGATGCCCATCCTGGAGGACGACGCCTACGGCTTCCTCTACTACGGCGAGGAGCCGGCGCCCCCCCTGCGCGCCCTCGAAGAGGAGTGGGTCTACTACCTCGGATCGTTCTCGAAGATCCTCGCGCCCGGCCTGCGGGTGGGCTGGGTGGTCGTGCCCCCGCCCGTGGCCGCCCGCCTCTCGCCGCTGAAGCACGGCGCCGACATCGACACGCCCTCCCTCAGCCATTGGGTCGTCTCGGCCTATCTGGAGTCGGGATCGCTCCCCGCCCATCTGACGACGCTGCGCGAGGAGTACCGGCGCCGCCGCGACACGATGCTCGCCGCCCTGCGGGAGCACTTCCCGTCCGGGGTCCGCTGGAGCCACCCCGGGAGCGGCATGTTCGTCTGGGCCGAGCTGCCGCCCGGCCTCGACGCCGTCGACCTCCTGCGGGCCGCGGTCGAGACCGAGAGGGTCGCCTTCAGCCCCGGCGCGATCTTCTACGGCGGCGCCCCCCAGGGGGCCCGCTACATGCGCCTGAATTTCACCAGCCTCCCGCCCGAGCGGATCGAGGAGGGCCTCCGGCGCCTGGGGCGCGCCATCCGGGCGCTCCAGGAGAAACCGGGAGCGGAGCTCGCGTCCCCACCCAGACTGTCCTGAAGCCGGACAGGAGCTGGCGTCATGCCCCCCGTTACGTCCTCCGAGATCCTGTGATAGGGTCCCGGCAGGAAAAATCGTGGGCCAGCACGACCTCAGCTACCGGCTCTTCTTTGCTCACCGGCGGATGATCCAGGATCTCCTGCGGGAGATCGTGGGCGAGCGTTGGGTGGAGCGGATCGACCTCGCGTCGGGCGAGAAGGTCGAGGCCTCGTTCGTCTCCCACAAACACGAGAACCGTGAGAGCGACGTCATCTGGAAGTTCCGGCGCCTGGACGACGGGGAGCCCGTCTACGTCTACATCCTCCTGGAGTTTCAGTCGCGGCCGGACCCTGCCATGCCGGTCCGCTTCATGGGCTACGAGAGCCTCTTCTACCAGAGCCTGATGGCCAGCCAGCCGGCGGCCGCGTCGAAGAAGCTGCCGCCCGTCATCCCCGTCCTCGTCTACAATGGGTGGGAGCCGTGGAACGTAGCGACGGACCTCGGTTCCTTGATCGGAGATCTGGACCCCTCGGCGGAGATCTACCGGCCTCAGTTGCGCTACCGGCTGGTGGACGAGGCGGCTTACCCCCGGGAGGAGCTGGCGGCGATGAGCAGCCCGGTCGCCGACCTGTTCCGCATCGAGAAGAGCCGCGACTGGTTGGAGGTACGCGAGAGCGTTCATCGGTTACGTCGGAGCATTCCGCCAGGCGAGGCCGCTCTGCGGAAGGCTTTCGAAACCTGGCTGCAGAAGGTGGTCCTGCCGCGCTTCGGTTTGACCCCGGAAGAGGTCTCCGCGGCGCTCACTCTGGAGGAGCTCGAAACCATGCTGGCTGAAAGCATTGACCGTTGGAACCGCGAGATCCTGGAAGAGGGCCTCCAGAGAGGCCGACAGGAAGGCCGACAGGAAGGCCGACAGGAGGGCCGACAGGAAGGAGAAGCTCAGTTGATTCTCCGCCAGCTCCGGCTGAAGTTCGGTCCCCTCTCTCCGGAGGTCGAGGACCAGGTGCGCTCCGCGGATGCCGACCGCCTCCTGGAATGGGGAGAGCGCGTCTTGACCGCCGAGAGCCTCCAGGACGTCTTCCGGGGCTGAAAAACAGCCCTGCCCTCCTCTCTCGCTGCGTTGACTCTCCCATTACGCTGAGCGGCCGTTGCGGCTTGGCCCACACCGGTACGAAGGCCTCCATTGACTTCCCCAACGGCCCTTCCTATGCTCGCGGCCGGCTCCATCTTTCTAAGAAAAACCGTTCCAAAAGGCCCGCGCCGGTAGCGCGCGCGGGAGCAAGGAGGCCTCATGGATCTGGACGTTGCGGTGGTGGGAGGCGGCGTTTCGGGCACCTATTGCGCCTGGCGGCTACAGCAGCATTCCAAGGGCTCACGGATCGCACTTTTCGAATACAGCGACCGCATCGGCGGCCGCCTGTACACCGTCACCCTGCCCGGCCTGCCGCACGTCAAGGCCGAGGTCGGCGGCATGCGCTACATCCCCAGCCAGCACATCATGGTCGCCAACCTCGTCGATCACCTGAAGCTGAAGACCAAGGAGTTCCCCATGGGGGCGCCGCCGCCGGTGGGCGCCAACTGCAACCTCTTCTACCTGCGCGGCCGGCACCTGCGCCTCCACGAGCTCGCCGACCCCGCCAAGGTCCCCTACAACCTGGCCTGGAACGAGCGCGGCCTCGGCCCCACCAACCTCCAGGTCCAGGTGATGAACACCATCTATCCCGGCATGGCCAACCTCAGCCTGTGCGACACCATGAAGGTCCAGGCCTTCGGCAAGCCGCTCTGGAAGTGGGGCTTCTGGGACCTGATGTTCAAGTCCCTGAGCAACGAGGGCTACCAGTTCATGAAGGACGCCGGCGGCTATGACGCGAACGTGGCCAACGCCAACGCCGTCACCCAGCTCCCGGCCACCGAGTACAGCGACGAGACGGAGTTCCTCACCCTCGCCGACGGCTACGATCAACTGCCCATCCAACTGGCCGACCGCTTCAACCGGGACATGCCCGGCGGCCTGCCCGAGGGGGAGCGGGTGCTGATGAACCACCGCCTCGCCGAGATCGAGCTCGGCACGGGAGAGTACCCCTACACGCTCCATTTCGAGCCCACGGTCACCGTGGCCAACAAGACGCGGAAGGCCGAGGCCGCCGCGCGGGTCGTCGTGCGCGCCAAGAAGGTCATCCTGGCGATGCCCCGCCGCTCCCTGGAGCTGATCAAGAGCTCCTTCTTCGACGATCCCTGGCTGAAGGCCAACATCCCCTCGGTGCTGATCCAGAGCGCCTTCAAGCTCTTCCTCGCCTACGAGAGCCCCTGGTGGCGCGCCCTCGGGCTGGTCGCCGGCCGCTCGGTGACCGACCTGCCGATCCGCCAGACCTACTACTTCGGCACCGAGTGCGAGCAGGAGGGCGGGCTGCCGTTCATGAACTCCCTCCTCATGGCCTCCTACAACGACATCAGCACGGTGCCGTTCTGGAAGGGCCTGGAGCTCGGCAAGCCCTATGAGGGGTACAAGCCCACCTGTCTGGAGCCGGGGGTGGACCGGATCGTGCCGCAAACGGAGTTCCCCGCCACCGAGCTGATGATCGAGGTGGCCAACAAGCAGGTGGCATCGGTCCACGCCCTGCCGGAGCTTCCCATGCCCTACTCCGCCGTCTACCACACCTGGAACGAGGACCCCTACGGCGGCGGCTGGCACGAATGGAAGGCCGACTACCGCCTCGACGAGGTCATGTGCCGCATGCGCAAGCCGGTCGACGACGTGGATATCTACGTCGTCGGCGAGGCCTACTCCTATGGCCAGGGCTGGGTCGAGGGGGCCCTCGACACCGCCGAGTCGATGCTGGAGGACTTCTTCGATCTGAAGCGTCCCCACTGGCTGCCCAGCAACTACGCGCTGCTGCCCAACCCGTGCCCCGGCTGCGGCGACCTGGAGGGGTGCATCGAATGCAAGGACTGCGGCAAGACCCTCACGAGCATCACGCCGAGCTGCCTCAAGAAGGCACAGGTGAGCTGACCATGACCGTCGCCGAATATCTGATCGCCCGCCTCCAGCAGGCGGGTCTCCAGCACCTCTTCGCCGTCCCCGGCGACTACGCCGGCAACTTCCTGACCGCCCTCGACGCCACGCCGGGCATCGAGCGGATCGCCAACGTCAACGAGCTGGGCTGCGGCTACGCGGCGGACGGCTACGCGCGCTTCAAGGGGATCGGCGCCGCCTGCGTGCAATATGGCGTGGGCGGCTTCAGCGTCCTCAACGCCACCGCGGGATCGTACGTCGAGCGGGTGCCGGTGGTGGTGATCTCCGCCAGCCCGAGCACCGGCGACCGCTACCTCGAACGGACGCAGGGGATTCTCTTCCACCACAGCACGGGGGACCTCCTCGCCGATCAAAAGGTTTTCAGCCACGTCACCGTGGCCTCCGTGGTGATCGAGGATCCGGAGACCGCGCCGGCCCGCATCGACGCCGCCATCGTCGCCATGCTCACCCACCGGCGGCCGATCTACGTCGAGGTCCTCCAGAACGTCTGGAACCTCTCCTGCGCCTCCCCGCAGGGGACGCTCGCTCCCATCCCCCTGACGAGCGATCCGCAGTCGCTCACCGCCGCCGTCGAGGCCGCGTGGGCCCGCATCCAGGCGGCCCGCCTGCCCGTCCTCTGGGCCGGCGTCGAGATCCAGCGCTTCGGTCTGCAATCCACCCTGCAGCAGATCGTCGACGCCAGCGGTCTCCCCTTCACCACCACCAGCCTCGGCAAGACCGTGCTCGACGAGTCGCAGCCGCGCTTCGTGGGCACCTACGCTGGGCCCGCCTCCCCGGCGATCACCCGGGCGGTGATGAAGGCCACCGACTGCCCCATCGCCCTCGGCACCATCATCACCGACGATTATCTCGACATCATGAAGTCGAGCTTCGGCCAGATGATCGAGGTCAACGACTCCGAGGCCCGCGTCGGCTACAGCTACTACCATCAGGTGGCGATGGGGGATTTCCTGGCGGCCCTGCTGGCGAAATTCCAGTCGGCGGGAGCGCCGCGCGCCTACGAGCTGCCGCGGGCCGAAGAGGAGGCTCCGGCCGCGCCGCAGCCGGGCGATTCCCTGACCTACAACGTTTTCTACCGCCAGCTCTCCGGCTTTCTGAAGGACCAGGGATTGCTGGGCAAGGTGACCCTGGTGCTGGGCGAGAGCACCTCGCTCTACGTCTTTGGAAACCTTTTCGGCCTGCCGCCCGGCAGCTTCGTCGGCCAGGCCGCCTGGGGCTCCCTGGGGCACGAGACGGGGTGCGCGCTCGGCATCGCCCTCGCCACCGGGACGCGCCCCTACGTGGTGGCGGGCGACGGCGGCTTCCGGATGATCTGCCAGGAGCTGTCGAGCCTGGCCGAGCAGAAATGCAACGCGGTGGTCTTCGTGATGAGCAACGACGTCTACGCGATCGAGCAGGCCTTCGTCAACATCGACGCCTTCCAGCCCGACGGGCAGTTCGCCCCCTTCGACGTGCTCCCCGCCTGGGACTACCCCGCCCTGGCCAAGGCCTTCGGCGCCCGGGGATACCGGGTAAAGACCGTCGGCGAGCTGTCGGACGTGCTGAACGAGCTTCAGGGAGTGACGGACGCGCCGGCGCTGGTCGAGGTGGTGATCCCCGAGAAGGACCTCGCCCCTCAGCTCGCCCGGCTGGCCGGAGCGCCGCCCCAGACGAGCAAGTACCACAAGACCCGGCCCATTCCGGGCTCCAAGCAGGAACGCTGAGCAGATGGTCTAGCGGGCGTCCCCGATCCTGGGCTCCGGGGCCGGGGGCGCCGCCGGCGAGGGCGATCCCACCAGATGGTCGAGCAGCCCCTTGCCGGTGACCGAGCGCGAGTACGAGTCCGCGGCCACCGCGAACCAGCCCACCGGCCCGAACGCCACCCGGGCCACCAGCCCGAGCGCCGCGTGGGCCAGACCGCCCTTGACGTCGCCGTCCATCATCAGGCTGGTGCCCGGCAGGAACCTCTCGCCCACCAGCTTCACACCGTTCTCCACCACTTGGTTCGCCATGTTCCCGCTCCTTTCCGAGAGCCTCTGGGAAGCAAGTCACATCGCCTGCTGTAATTATACAGCTCCCTTGGAGGCTTGCGGCAAGGCCCCCGCGCCAGCGCAGACTTGGCCCTCAACCGGCCGAAGTCAAAGGCCCTTCCCAAGGAGAGACTCTGATGCGCGTGCTGCTATCGACGATCGGATCGCGGGGCGACGTCCAGCCGCTGGTGGCGCTGGGGTTGGAGCTCAAGGCCCTCGGCCAGGAGGTCCGCCTGTGCGTGCCCCCCGACTTCCAGGACTGGATCGAAAGCCTGGGCATGCCGGTCACGCCCATCGGACCGGAGCTCCGCCCGGCCGGAAAGGCCAACCCCTCCGCGGCCCCCCTCACGCCCGAGCAGCGGCGCCAGATGATCGACGGCACGGTCACTGCCCAATTCGAGACGATCACGGCGGCGGCCCAAGGCTGCGACGTCATCGTGGGCGCGACGGCCCTGCAGATCGCCGCTCCGTCCGTGGCGGAACGGCTGGGCATTCCGTACGTCTTCGCCGCCTATTGCCCGGCGGTGCTGCCCTCGCCACACCACGCGCCCCCCGTGCTGGCCATGCTGGGAGACAAGCCGGCGCCCGCGATGGCCGATTACAGCGAGCTCTGGGCCCAGGATGCTCACCGCTGGAACGACACGTGGCGCCCCCTGCTCAATTCGCATCGGGCCTCCCTCGGCCTGGCCCCGGTCGACGAGGTACGCGGCTACATCCTCACCGACCGGCCCTGGCTGGCCGCCGACCCGGCGCTGGGGCCCTGGCCCGATCCCGCGGACCCTTCCGTGCTCCAGACCGGCGCCTGGATCCTGCCGGATGATCGTTCGCTCTCCCCCGAGCTGGAGGCGTTCCTCGACGCGGGCGAGCCGCCCGTCTATTTCGGCTTCGGCAGCACCCGCGTGCCGGAAGACCTCGGACGGGTGATGATCCAATCGGCCCGCGCGTTCGGGCGCCGCGCGATCCTGTTGCGTGGATGGGCCGGCCTTTCGCTGGTGGACGACGAGCCCGACTGCCTGGCCATCGGCGAGGTCAACCTGCAGGCGCTGTTCCAACGGGTCGCGGCCGTCGTCCACCACGGCGGCGCGGGCACCACGACCGCCGCCGCGCGAGCCGGCGCGCCCCAGGTCGTCATTCCCCAAAATTATGATCAGCACTACTGGGCCCAGCGCGTCCAGCATCTCGGCATCGGAACCGCGCACACACCCGGCACACCGACCACCGGCTCGCTGACGAGCGCTCTCGCGAGCACCCTCCAACCGGACGTGGCCGCCCGGGCCCGATCCGTCGCCACCGCGGTCCGCGGCGACGGCGCGCGGATCGCCGCTCAGCGCGTGATCACCACCGGAGGCGTCCTATAGAAGAGTCACCCGATCGCCGACACGGATCGTGCCGGTTCGTATTACGGTCGCATACACGCCGGCGTTGTTCTTGCTGAGGCGAACGATCGTCTTCATGACGCGCCCGTCCTGCTCTCCCGTCTCCGGGTCGATGTTGACCATCACGCAGCGTAAATCGCGCATCGTAACGCTCACGGCCGGCCCTGCATCGCCATCGCCAAACACCAACGTTCGCCCGACCCATTCATCCTCGACAAACGTCTCGCCGCGCTCCGTTTCGATCAGGATGTTGGCCCGGAAGCGCCGGCGATCGAGATCGAGCCCGGCCTCGCGACCGATGCCCGCGATCGTCGCCGGACTGATCACGGAGATCGCCGTCTCGTCGAAGATGCCATGATTGAGCTTCATGAGCTCCACATCGCTTCCGAAACGCCCGGCGATCTCGGCCGTCAGCTCCGCGCCGCGCAGCTCGACGCGCGATCCGGCCGGCGTGCGCACGTGAGTCGGCAGGGGCTCTCCGGTGCTCGTATCGAATTCGACAGGATGGTAGAGGACGAGCTCCGGGAGCCGGCTCGCCGTGAGCCACGGCATGCCGCTGTCGACTCCCACCCGCCGGAAAGCGAATCGCCGGTCCCCCGCGAGCCCGTGCCAGCCAAGCTCCGCCGCCTCCACCGACGTTCCAGCCATGGACTTGACGGGATACCGCGTGATTTCGCGAACCTGTCCGATTTGGGTCAGACGCATCCGTTCATGGTGCTCCGGCTGCGTGGCGAGCGCGACCCGCGGTGATCGTGACCTCGACGGGCCTGCTGGTTACCGTTGTGCCGCCCCACTGCGGTGAGCCCTTTTCGAAGCGAGAGAGGGCCAGATCCACGCGCACTGGCGCCTTCGAACCGCAGATGAGCTCGGGGAACGACTCCGCGAAGCCCGGGGCCGGTTCCGCCAAGCACTTGTAGCCTGTCCACTGCTCGATCCATGAGATGGAAGAACCCGGCGCCACCACCTTCACGGGGGTTTCGCAAAGTGCGTCATTCAAGACCCGGGCTCCGAGATCGAAGCGGCCTACCGAGAGCCTCTCAAATCCGCCCACGCAGACTGTGCTTCCACCTCTGTTCGTGAGCGTGTACCTCACAGGCGCCCTCTCGCCGGCGCCGATGAAGCTCCAGTCGGCCTCGAGCTCCAGTTGAAAGTCGCTGGAGCGCGGCATCTCAGGCTCTCGGAAGCGCGCCGCGGCGCAACCGAGCAACAGGACGCTGCAGGCCAGGAGGCTGATCCTCATGCCGGCAATGATACTGCGGACCCCGCCGGACCCGGTAGAATCGGCGGCCTATGGTGCTCGCCTGGACCATCGGCTCGACCCGATATACCTTCGCCGACCTCAAGGACCTGCTCGCCAAGGCGAGCCCGGCCCGCTCGGGCGATGCGCTCGCCGGGGTGGCGGCCCGGAGCTCCGCGGAGCGCGTGGCGGCCAGGATGGTGCTGGCGGATCTGCCTTTGCGGCGCTTCCTGGAGGAGGCGCTCATCCCCTATGAGAGCGACGAGGTCACCCGCCTGATCCTCGATCACCACGACGCGGCGGCCTTCGCGCCTCTCGCCTCGCTCACCGTCGGCGAGCTCCGCGAATGGCTGCTCGGCGACGCGGCCACCGCGGAGAGCCTCGCCGCCGTGGCTCCCGGCCTCACCCCCGAGATGGTGGCGGCGGTCAGCAAGCTGATGCGCAATCAGGACCTCATCGCCGTCGCCCGCAAATGCCGCGTGGTCACGGCGTTTCGCGACACCCTCGGCCTGCCGGGACGGATGTCGGTGCGGCTGCAGCCCAACCATCCCACCGACGACCCGCGCGCCATCGCGGTCTCCATCCTGGACGGCTTGCTGTATGGCACCGGCGACGCGGTGATCGGCATCAATCCGGCCTCGGACAGCCTGCCGGTGCTCGCCACCCTCTGGCGCCTGCTGGACGACCTCATCCAGCGCTTCGCGATCCCAACACAGAGCTGCGTCCTCACCCATGTGACGCAACAGATCCGCGCCATCGAGACCGGCCTGCCGGTCGATCTGGTGTTCCAATCGGTGGCCGGCACCGAGGACGCCAACGCGGGCTTCGGCATCCACCTGGAGCTTCTGCGCGAGGCCCGCGAGGCGGCGCTCTCCCTGCGCCGCGGCACGGTGGGGCAAAATGTGATGTATTTCGAAACCGGCCAGGGCAGCGCGCTGTCGGCAGGTGCGCACCACGGCGTGGACCAGCAGACCTGTGAGGCGCGCGCCTATGCCGTGGCGCGCCATTTCAAGCCCCTGCTGGTCAATACGGTCGTGGGCTTCATCGGCCCGGAATACCTCTACGACGGCAAGCAGATCACCCGCGCCGGGCTGGAAGACCATTTCTGCGGCAAGCTGCTCGGTCTGCCAATGGGGGTCGATGTCTGCTATACCAACCATGCGGAGGCCGACCAGGACGATATGGACGCGCTGCT
>JAICSG010000748.1 GCA_025937035.1 Thermoanaerobaculia bacterium
GCCGCCGGGCGGACGTGGCTCATCGCCTGGAGGGTCTGCCGCAGGACCACGAACAGGAGATAGGGGAGGAGCCCCCAGAGGATACCCTGCGCGAAGGCCGCGGTGTCGCGGCTCACCGCCGGCTCTTGGCCGAGCAGGCGGAGAAACGGCCCCACATCAAGCAGGAGGAGGACGATCGGCACCGTGAGCGCCACCGCCATCACCAGGCCGCGCTGGAGGTGGCCGCTGATGGCGGCGGTATCCTCGGCGCCGTGCGCCTGGGAGACCAGCGGATCGAGCGCCGCGAGGATGCCGTAGGCGAGCATCATCGGGCAGTAGGTGAGGATGTTCCCCAGCGCCCCCGCGGCGAGCGCCTGGGCCGAGAGGTGGCCGAGCATCATGGTGTCGACCACGCCCATCAGCATCATGCCGAGCTGCGAGATCACCACCGGCACCGCGAGGCGGCCGGCGGCGGCGAGCTCGTTGCGGAAGGCGGAGCGTCTCATGGGAAGGGGTAGGCTACTATAGGCGGCCTCCGCCAATGGGGACGTTTTGGGCTCCTCATGGCACCTGTGGAGCAGGGAGGATCATCCAGTGAAGAAACGCTCGTTCTTTGTCGTTTTCCTCATCAGCGCGCTCTGGCTCGGCCTCGTGGGCCCGCTCGCGGCCCAATTGGCGCCGCTCGGCCCGGAGGCCCAACTGCCCGCCAACGGCGGGGCCGAACGGCCCGACGTGGCCGTCCAGCCAAGCGGCGGCTACGCCGTCGCCTGGGACGACCTGACGTCCCGGGTCTTCTCGCACTACGTCGCCCCCGGCGACGAGGCCCCGGGGGCGGAGACGGTGTTCGTGGGGGACGGCGGCCAGCCGCAGATGGATTCGGTGACCGCGACGCCGAAGGGGTTCGAGGTGCTCTGGCACGTGACGGACGCGGACGGCCTGCCGGCGGCCTTCTACCGGCGCCATCTCGATTCGCAGGGGCGGCCCGCCGCCGGCAGGCCGGTCCTGATGGCCCGGGGCGGCGTCGACTGGGTCTGGGCTCTTGGCGGCACCCGGTATCTCTCCGGCTGGTTCATGGACCGCCGGCAGTCGATCGGCGCCCGGTTCCTTTCCCCCAACGGCCAGCCCGCGGGACCGGTGATGCGTCTCAACAGCCGGCCCATCGACGATCCGGAGGCCGTGGCCGTGCCCCTGGCGGACGGCGGCTTCGTGGCCGTCTGGTTCGGCACCCGGCTGGACAAGGCGGCGGCCGTGGCGGGGAAGGAGGAGGAGGAGAGCGGCACCGACGTGCTGCGGGCGCGCCGGTTCAACGCCGCGGGCCAGCCATTGGGGCCTGACTTCGACGTCAACACCACCCCGGCGGGCCCGGGGGAGACGGCTCCCTTCCTGAACCCCCAGTTCCAGGTGGCCGCGGCTCCCGACGGCGGCTTCGCCGTCTCCTGGGCCCTCGACCAGACCATCTACGTGCGCTACTTCGACGCCGCCGGCCGGCCGCTGACCCCGGAGGTCAAGGCCGTCTCGGACCCGAGCGTCTTCGCACCGGTGTCGATAGCGTTCGACGATCGCGGGAATCTGCTGCTGCTCTGGCTTCAGTACCTGGAAAACACCGATCTCCAGATCCAGCGGCTCGACCCGAGCGGCGCGCCGCTGGGACCCTCGCAGGAGGTGCGGAGCGCGGCCAGCGCCGGCTTCGAGGCGCCCCAGGAAGGGAGCGTGGCCTGGGCGGGGGACTCCTGGCTCGTCACCTGGGTGGCCGCGAATCCGGACGACGGCTCCCGGGCCGTCTTCGTGCGGCGGTTTGCGCGAGAGTAGCGGCGGCGGCGCCACCCTCGCCGCGGCCGTCCGCGAGCTCCTCCCCGGCACCTCCTGGAGCAAGGCCAAGGAGCTGTGCGCCCAGGGGCGCGTCCTGGTGGACGGCGAGCCGGTCACCGATCCGGCCCGCCGTCTGACCGGGGAGGAGCGGGTGGAGGTCCGCGCCGGCGGCCCCGCCCCCAAACGGGAGCCGGCGCTCACGGACCTCATCGTCCACCTCGACGCCGAGGTGGCGGTGGTCCGCAAGCCGGCCGGCCTCCTCACCGTCCCCTTCGAGCGGGACGATCGCGACACCCTCCTCTCCCTGACCCGGGTGGCGATCCGCCGGATCGAAGGCAAAAAGGCGAGCCCCACCCTGCGCGCCGTGCAGCGCCTCGATAAAGAGACCTCGGGGCTGGTGGTCTTCGCCCGCACCGTCCATGCCCAGCGGCACCTCCAGGAGCAGTTGGGGGAGCACACGGTGCTCCGGCGCTATCTCGCGCTGGCCCACGGCGCCGCCCAGGACGCCGTCTACGAGACCCTGCTGGTGCCGGACCGGGGGGACGGCCTGCGCGGCTCCTGGGGCGTCTTCAAGCCCGCCCGCGGCGAGCCCCCGGCCGAGGCGCGAGAGGCGGTCACCCGCGTGACCGTCCTGGAGAGGCTCGCCGGAGCCACCAAGGTGGCCTGCGAGCTCGAGACGGGGCGCCAGCACCAGATTCGCATCCACCTCGCCGAGGCCGGGCACCCGCTGGTGGGGGAGACGGTGTACATCCGCGACTGGAAGGGCCCCCGCATCCCCGCCCCCCGGCCCATGCTCCACGCGGCGGTGCTGGGCTTCACGCACCCGCGCTCGGGGAAAAGGCTCCGCTTCGAGGAGCCGGCGCCGGAGGATTTCGCGCGGGTGGAGGGGCGGCTGCGGAGAAAGGACTGAAAAGGACCCAAGGGACTGCAAGGACTGCAAGGACAGTAAAAGGACATCCTTGTTTCTTGTCTTTGTCGTCCTTGCAGTCCTTGCAGTCCCCTGGGTCCTTTTCAGTCCTTTCTCCCTGAAACCAACTACCACAGTCATCGTACTAGGGGGAGACAAGGGAGGGTTTCCCCGCGATGAAAGCTCTGCTCCAGGATCTCCGTTACGCCTGCCGGCTGCTGTTCCGCAGCCCCGGCTTCACCCTGCTCGCGGCGCTCACGCTGGCGC
>JAICSG010000283.1 GCA_025937035.1 Thermoanaerobaculia bacterium
GGCGCTGGCAGCGGAGATCAGGAGGAAGAACGAGGCGAGGCCGAGCAGCATAGTGCGCATGGAAGTTTCCTTTCCGAGACGCCGGGCGTCCCTGGTCATCACTGGTTGTGCTGGTTTGGCTCGGCCGAGCGGAGATGACTATACGTCTATGCTTTAATTTAGTCAATGCTTCGATGTAAATTCTCAGCGTCAATCCCGCTGCAACTGAAGCCCGGCTCCGGTGGGCCGGGCCCGCAGGACCTTCCCGCCCGCCCTCTCCACCGCGGCCACCACGGCGCTCCGGCGGTCCGGGGGGGCGAGGATGGCGAGGCACCCTCCCCCGCCCGCGCCGCAGGCCTTGCCGCCCCAGGCTCCGGCCTCTGCGGCGGCCCGCAGCAGCTCTTCCAAAACGGGCGTCGAGATCCCCTCCGCCAGGAGGCGGCGGTGGCTCCATTCGCGGCTCATCAGCTCCCCCACCCGCGGCAGGTCCCCCGCCTCCAGGGCCGGCGCCAGGTTGGCCGCGGCGGCGGCGATCCCCTCGAAGTGAGCGGTGACCTCGGGATCCCCCTCCAGCCGGCGGCGCACGATCTGCCAGTTGTTGCCGGCCGAGAAGTGGCTCTGCCCCGAGTAGACCACCACCAGGCTCTCTCCCAGGGCTTCCAGATCGACCGCCAGCCGCCGCACCCGCTCGCCGCCCGGCTGCGGCCGGATCTCCAGCGCGCCGCCGAGGATGGCCGGATAGTGGTCCTGGATGCCGGTGGGGAGCCCCATCAGCCGCGCCTCCAGGTCGTGCGCCAGGGCCACCTGCCGGTCCGGCGGCAGGCGCGGCCGGCCGAACGCCGCCTCCGCCGCCGCCAGGAAGGCGATCAGGATGGCCGAGCTGCCGCCGAGGCCGCCGCCGCGCGGCGACTCGCTCGCCAGGGACACCTCGAAGGGGGGGAGGTCCAGCGCCGCCGCGGCCACGCCGAGCAGCGCCGCGTCCGGCTGGCGGGCCAGCTCATCGCCTGAGCCGGCTTCCACCACGCTCTCCCCCTGGAGCACCCGGTACCCCGCGGGCAAGGGTTGGAGGCGCACCGTGACGGCGACGTCCACCGCCACGTTGACCGTGCGGGCCTGAGGGTGAAGAAGGCCGAGAGGCCAGATGTCGAGGGTGCCGCCGGCCAGATCGACCCGGCACCACGCCTTTACCGTGACCATCAGAAGAGAAGAAGCGGATCAGCGGGCCAGCGATTCCCGCGGCTCGCGCGCCGATCCGCCCGCCCCGTCGCCGGTGGCGAGCTGCGTGTCCGGCGCGAGCCCCGGCACCTGCATGCCGCGCGGCAGCACCCCGGTGCGCAGGCCGGTCCGGAGGTTGTCCCGCCAGGAGCGGAAGGCGGCCAGCCGGGAGACCGGGATCGGCTCGTCACGGACGCTCTTGAGCGTCAGCGGATCGATCCAGGTGTCGTGCAGCTTGACGCGGTAGTCCAGATGGGGCCCGGTGGCGAGCCCCGTGGCGCCGGTGTAGGCGATGATGTCCCCCTGCCGCACCCGCGCCCCCGGCCGGATGCCCGGCGCGAAGCGGGAGAGGTGGAGATAGGCGGTCATGTAGCCCCCGCCGTGCTGCACCTTCACTACGTTGCCGCCCCCCTTGTCCCAGCCGGCGGAGACCACCGTGCCGTTGGCCGTCACCTGCACCGGCGTGCCCACGGGAGCGCCGTAGTCGACCCCGTAGTGCGGCCGGTACTCGTTGAGGACGGGGTGGAAGCGGTGCAGATTGAAGGAGGAGGTGATGCGGGAGTAGCGCAGGGGCGAGCGGAGGAACATCTTCCGCATCGGCGAGCCGTCGCCGTCGTAATAGACGCCGGAGTCGCCGTAGCGGTAGGCCTCGTGCACGCGGCCGCGGTTGTCGTAGACCGCCGCCAGGATCGTCCCCACGTCGTAAGCCTTGCCGTCGAGGAGGACCTCCTGGTAGAGCACCTCGAAGCGGTCCCCCTTCTGGAGGTCCTTGGTGAAGTCGAGGTCCCACTGGAAGACGTCGGCCAGCCGGTAGGCGAGAATCTGCGGGCCGCCCGCCTCGCGGATCGACTCCTCCAGCGAGCCGGCCAGCGTGGCCTGGAGGGCGCGGACCTCGACGCGGCGCTGGAACGGCTGCCAGTCGCTCTTCCACGCGTTGCCCTGGCGGACCAGCTCCACCCGGCCGCTGCCGTCGAGGGTCATCTCGAAGGAGGCCAGGCTGGCGTCGGGATTGAAGAAGGCCGAATAGCGGTTGCCGGCCTTGAGGCTGCGCAGGTTCACCTTGCCCGCCAGCGAGTCCGTGGCGTCGCGGAGCGCGGCGCCCTGGAGGCCCAGATGGCTGAAGACGTCCGCCACCGTCTCCCCCTTCAGGAGCTTCGACTCGACCGGCACGCGGACCTGGCCGATCCAGGGGGTGGCTTCGTCGGGGAGCGCGACGTGGGCGTTGAAACGGGGGGTGGGTGTCAGAGGGTAGGGAGACCGGTTGTAAGCCTCCAGGCTGCGCGTGCTCAGGGCCACGAAGGCGCCCAGGGCGGTCAGCCCGATTGGTAGTAGCCAGCGGAGGACGGTCGTGCCCAGATAGACCCTCTTCGACTGCATCCCGTGCAGACCTCCTGAAAGGGGTGGTGAAACAAGTAGCTCAAAAAACTGACGCGGCCTGGATACTACACAGGAATCGCGGAGAGGCGCAACCCGGGGAAAATGGGGCGGGGAAAGAAAGAGAGAAGGATCAGCGAACCGCCGGCGCGATCACCGAGTCCGGATCGTCCGGCAGCTTGCCGGAGTAGACGGCCTGGCCGTCCTTGAGCACCACCAGCCCGGGGAGGGTGGCGATCCTGTAGTTGTGCGAGAAGGTGCCGTCGGGGTCCAGGCAGACCGGAGCGCCGAGGCCCTTGCCGACGAAGCGCTCGACGGCCGCGCCGTCCTCCTGGAAGTTCACCGTCACCACCCGGGCGCGGCCCCCCCAGCGGGAGGCCAGCGCGCCCACGCGCTCCGCGATGCCGCGCGAGCGCGGCGACCAGGAGGCCCAGACCACCACGATCGTGGTGCCCCGCTCCAGATCCGCGTCGGTCAGGTGACCGCCGCCGAGGCAGGAGAGATTGATCCCCTCCGCCCGCGCGGTGCCCCGGAAGGCCACCAGCGACAGCAGAGCGAGGGTGAGAGCCACCGCTCCCCGGCGAACGCGGGAGGAAGAGCTCGTTTTCATCTTGATTCCCTGGGTTGGGATTCCCTGGATTGGGGTTCTCTGGATCTCAGTGGGGGCCGGGAGCGGTGTTGCGGCGGTGCGGCAGATGGGTGAGGATGCGATGTCGCAGGCTGTCGGGAGCCGTACAGCGGATCGTCCGCTCGCGAACGATCAGCAGCAGCTTGCGGGTGTAGTCGACCTGCTTGGCGCAGTCGCCACACCGTCCTACATGGTCCTTGAAGGGGGTCAGCGTCGCGTCGTCCATCTCGCCGTCGAAAAACAGGAACAAAACCGTGCTGACCTCTTTACAGTCCATCTTCCTTCCTCCGGAACCCATACTTTAGAACAGTCTAGCGTGACGTGCTCAAGTCTGTACCCCGCACTGTTCAACTGGCGTCTCGGGCGGGAAATTTCCGGAAACGGCGCGCTGTCAGGTCCTCGGCCGATTCTGTCGGTTGATCCGGGTCTATTTGGCGGTCGAATTGCGGCTGCGCATCTTGACCGGCTCCCCCTCGCGCAGGTAGCCGTGGTCGCGGGCGAACTCCAGCATCGCGGCCTCCAGGAGGCGCCGGCCGCGGTAGAGGCGGCTCATCACCGTGCCCACGGGGACGTCCAGGATCTCGGCGATCTCCTTGTAGGAGAACCCTTCGAGGTCGGCCAGCAGCACCACCATGCGGTAGTCCGGCGGCAGCTTGTCGAGCGCCCGCTGTACGTCCTCGTCGAGCACGTTCTCGAGCAGCTCCTCCTCGGGGTTCTTGAGGCTGGGCTTCGAGGCGTCCTCGCTCACCTGGTTCTCGAACGACTCCTCGATCTCCGCGAAATCGCTCAGCGTCGGGGCCTGCTGCTTCTTGCGGTAGTTGTTGATGAAGGTGTTCTTCATGATCTTGAACAACCACGCCTTGAAGTTGGTGCCCTCCTCGAACTTGTCGTAGTACCGGTAGGCCTTGAGGTAGGTCTCCTGCACGAGGTCCTCGGCGTCCTCGGAGTTGCGGGTCATCCTGTAGGCCGTATTGTAAAGAGCGTCTACAAACGGCATGGCAGCCGCTTCAAAATTCCACCCTTTTTGGTGGTCGACGCTGCTGGTTTTTACTGGCATGCTTACCCCCTTCAACGGTACCCCTCGCCTCCTGTCACCCTGCGATACGCACAGACGGTGCCAACGGTTTGGCCGGGGGAAAAAGAGGCTTTCGGGCGCGGGGTCCGGTGTGAAAACTGAACAGGGTGTCCCTCCGGGATGACACTCCGGAGGAGGCTGGACACGGGACCTGTCCTCTCCCCGAGAATCCGCTCCTGAGGCCCCAAACCAGGACGGCTCGCCGTTTCGGCACATGGAGTGCCAAAATGCGGCGCCCGCTCTTTATTGTACGCTTATCGGTCCACCTCGCCCAGGGCCAGGTCGAGGGTGCCGATCAGCGTCACCAGATCGCTCACCAGCTCTCCTCGGCAGATCTCCGGCAGGGCTTGGAGATTGGCGAGCGACGGCGCCCGCGGATGGCAGCGCCAGGGGGTGGCGGTCCCGTCCCCCACCAGATAGAAACCGATCTCCCCCCTCGGACCTTCCACCGCGTGGTAGACCTCGGCGTCCCGGGGGGCCACCAGCTCGGCGGGCAGGTCCGCCAGCACCGGCCCGTCCGGCAGGCGGTCCAGACACTGGACGGCGATCCGCGCCGCCTGCCGCATCTCCTCGATCCGCACCCGGTACCGATCATAAGTGTCGCCGTTGCGCCCCAGGGGGACATCGAAATCCACCTCCCCCCAGGCCTCGCAGGGGCGGGCCTTCCGCAGGTCCCAGGCCACGCCGCTGGCGCGCAACGCGGGCCCGGTCACGCCGAGATCGACCGCCGCCTCGGCCGCCAACGCGCCGAGCCCCACGGTTCGCTTCTTCCAGAGACGACTCTCGGTGAGAGCTCCTTCACCACGGCTGAGCGCCGCCGGAAATTCCGCCAGGAATTCGCGGCACCTCTCTCCCCACCCTTCCGGCAGGTCGTGCGAGAGCCCGCCGGGCCGCAGGCCGCTCTCGCCCGGCCAGGCCGCCAGATAGCTCTCCCACAGGTCGAGCACCCGGTCACGCTCCCGCAGGGCGGCGAAAAAGGGGGGCACGGCGCCGGCGTCGGCCGCGTGCGTCCCCAGCCAGAGCAGGTGCGAGGCGATCCGCTGCAGCTCGGCGAAGAGCGTGCGCAGGAAGCGGGCCCGCGGCGGCGCCTCGATCCCCAGCAGACGCTCGACCGCCCCCGCGTAGGCGAGATTGCTGGTGACGGGCGAGGCGAGGTCCAGGTGATCGGTGAGCGGGAGGCTCTCCCCGAACGGCCGGGTCTCGAACAGCTTCTCCAGGCCGCGATGGAGATGGCCGATCACCGGCCGGCACTCCACGATCCGGTCGCCGTCCACCCGCAGCCGCAGGACCAGCACGCCCTGGATCGCGGGGTGCTGGGGCCCGAACCGCAGCTCCAACTCGTCGCTCAAACGCCGGCCCCCTCTCCCGTCCCCTCCCCGGGAGAGGGGGAGAACGGCGAGCGGCCCTCGACGGGGAAATCCTTGCGCAGGGGGTGACCGTCGAACCCCTCCCAGAGGAGGAGGCGGGTGAGATCGGGATGCCCCTCGAAGGGCACGCCGAAGAGGTCCCACACCTCGCGCTCCGGCCACTCCGCGGCCCGCCAGACGCCGGTGACCGAGGGGACCGGCGTCTCCTCGCCGGCCGTGATCTTGACCCGCATCCGCCGGCCCGCC
>JAICSG010000701.1 GCA_025937035.1 Thermoanaerobaculia bacterium
CGGCGGCGGTCACCTCCTCCATCTGCCGGTCCAGAGGGTGGGCCAGCAGCTCGCGCATCAGCTCGTGAGCCGCCGCGTGCTCGGCGGCCAGCACGGGGCGCATCCGCTCGACCGCCTGCTGGGAGCGCTCGAAGGCCAGCTCGTAACCGGCCGCCGGAGTCTCCCCGAAGGTCCGGGCCTCGTCCCCATCCCCCGGCACGGCGTCCGGCGGCAGGAGGTCGGAGGTGACGCGGCGGCAGTCCTCGCACTCGGTGAGCAGGTGGCGGACGACCTCGCTGCTCCTGCGGCGCTGGAGCCGGCCGCGGCCGAAGCGGTTGAGCAGAGCCGGATGCGGGTGCTTATCCATCCTGGGGCTCCTCCTCAGGCTCCCCCCGCAGCTCCTGATCGAAGCCGACGGCGAGGAGCTGCCGGGTGAGAGCCGCGAGGCAGCGGTTGGTGACCTTGCGGATGCTGGAGGTGCGGTAGCCCATCTGCTCCGCCACCTCGGTGGGCCCGTAGCCCAGGCCATAGCGCAGCTTGAGCAGCGACCGGCAGCGGGTGGAGAGGCGCGACATCACGCGATTCAGATCGGTGGTCAGCTCCGCCTTCTCCTGGTCCGGAGCCTGCGGGATGGCCAGCAGGTCGAGGATCGCCGTGTCGACCGCCTCGCACAGGCTCCCCCGGCGCTTGCGCCAGTACATGATGCACTTCTTCTTGACGGTCCCGATCAGCCAGCTCTCGGGGCTGCGGATCTTGTCCCACTTGTACAGCAGCGTGAGCTGAGCGTCCTGCAGGATGTCCTCGGCGTCCTCGGGCGGGATCTCGAAATTGCGGAGAACCCGCTCCAGGCGCGGCCGGGAATTCTTCAGCAGACTGTTCAGCGATTCCCGCAGCTCAGGATGGTCAAGAGTTGCCATAGACACGATGTTTACCGTCGACAGCCGCTAGGCTAACACCCCGTTCGCCCCCTGTCCATAGTCAGGAAGCAATCCTAAAATGAGAGGCGGCCCCCACCGGGGCCGCCGTTACAAAGGCGTCACAGACCGCCGGGGAGCGCGGCCCGCGGCCACCTCCCCCGAGAGCCCCTGATCAGGCCGGGACCGCCACCGGGACCCCCTCGAGACCGGCCGCCGCGCGCAGGCCGGCCGCGTGGTGGGTGCTCTCCCAGGGGAAGTCCTTCTCGTTGCGGCCGAAGTGCCCGTAGGCCGCCGTCTGCTGGTAGATCGGCCGGCGCAGGTCGAGATCCTCGATGATCCCTCGCGGCGACAGCGGGAAGTGCTCGCGCACCAGCTTCTCCATCCGGCGGTCGCTGATCTCGCCCGTGCCGAAGGAGTCGACCCGCACCGAGACCGGCTCGACCACGCCGATCGCGTAGGCGAGCTGCACCTCGACCCGCTCGGCAATCCCTGCCGCCACCAGGTTCTTGGCCACGTGGCGGGCCATGTAGCAGGCCGAGCGGTCGACCTTCGTCGGGTCCTTCCCCGAGAAGGCGCCGCCGCCGTGCCGGCCGTAGCCGCCGTAGGTGTCGACGATGATCTTGCGGCCGGTCAAGCCGCAGTCGCCCTGCGGGCCGCCGATGACGAAGCGGCCGGTGGGATTGATGTGGTAGACCGTCTGCTCGTCGAGGAGCTCGGCCGGCACCTCGGCCTTGATGACCTTCTCGATCACCTCGCGCCGGATCTGCTCGTTGGAGACGTCGGGGTCGTGCTGGGTCGAGATGACCACGGTGTGGGCGCGCACCGGGCGGCTCCCCTCGTACTCGATGGTCACCTGGCTCTTGCCGTCCGGCCGCAGCCAGGGGAGGTCCCCCGACTTGCGCGCCTTGGCCAGGCGGTGGGTCAGCCGGTGCGCCAGGGCGATCGGCAGCGGCATCAGCTCCGGCGTCTCGCGGCAGGCGAAGCCGAACATCAGCCCCTGGTCGCCGGCGCCGCCGGTGTCGACCCCCTGGGCGATGTCGGGCGACTGCGGATCGATCGCCGACAGCACGCCGCAGGTGGCGTAGTCGAAGCCGTACTCGGCCCTGGTGTAGCCGATCTCGCGGATCACCCGCCGGGCCACGCCGGCGAAGTCCACGTAGGCGCTGGTGGTGATCTCGCCGGCCAGCAGCACCGTGCCGGTGGTCACCAGGGTCTCGCAGGCGACGCGCCCCGTGGGGTCCTTACGAAGGACCTCGTCGAGGACGGCGTCGGAAATCTGGTCGGCCACCTTGTCCGGATGACCCTCGGTCACCGACTCCGACGTGAACAGGTGGATGTCTCGTTCGCTCATGTTCTTAACCTCAGAGTGACCTTGGAATCGGCATGGCCGGCAGGGCCGGCGAATGCTACCAAAGCGGTGAAAAGAGGGTCAAACCGGAGCGCCTCCGCCTCAGCGGATCGGGCGGCTCTCCAGCACACCATAGAAGAGTGTTGAGAGGGCGTGGAACGTGGACAGGGCGATGTTCTTGCGCCGCGTCTCCAGCCCCCCGGTGAGCGAGCTGGTGATGCCGCCGGCCCGCCGGGTGCCCGGCACGGCGAACGGGATCTGCGCGCTGTCGAGCCCGGCCACCAGGCGGTCCGGGAGCTGGATGGCGCCGCTCGACCCCCAGCTCTCGCCGAGGGGGCTGCGCACCACCGTCCAGTTGCGCACGAAATAGCGGGGTTGGCTGTCGACGTCGAGCGCCTCGATCCCCCCCTCGCTCGCGATATAGAAGTGGTAGGTGCCGCGCAGCCGTTCCTCCATCTCCGCCGCCTTGCGGCGGGCCTCGCGCACCACCTCCTCGTCCGTCACCAGGAGCCCGACGGGCTCCTCCTGCACCGGCTGCGGCACCACCACCACCGAGACCGTGCGGTCGAGCCCGTCGTGAAAGAAGCGGAGAAAGCCGTCGCGTACCCCGAGGAGCTTGTCCGAGGCCTGGCCCGCCACCGCCACCTCGACGCCCGTTTGGAGCCGTTGCCAGAAGCTCTTAAGATCCATTGATTGCTATGATCTCCAGTCGTCAAAACCAAAGGCTCAAGGATATTCGGCGCCTCCGGCGAAGTAAAGGCGAGCGGGCGCTGCTCGAGGGCCCCCACCTGGTCGAGGAGGCTCTGGCGGCGGGGATCGTCCTCGAAGAGGTGCTGGCGACCCCCGCCTTCCTCGACACCCCCGAGGGGCGTCGGCTCGCCCGCTCCTTC
>JAICSG010001211.1 GCA_025937035.1 Thermoanaerobaculia bacterium
GACGGGATTGTCAGAGCACGGAGCTTGCTCTTCCAGCACGGTGGCAGTCTCCGCGCCGCTGCTCTACACCCACATTCGTTCCAGCCCAGCCGCTCGTCGCGCATCGGCCAATTGCCCGCGATGCATGTACCAGTGGTCCGCGGCATGCTGCAAGCACAGGCGGTACGTGCCGAAAGTCTCCTCGAAGCCCGCTGGCACCTTCGCGCTCGCCCGGTCGAGGTCGTCCTCGGCCAGGGTGTCCACAAGCGCCAGGGTCCGCTCGCGCACCGCGCGGCACGTGGCGAGGACTTCGTCGAATGGCGGGAACCGGGCGGCGTCCCCGCTCACGTCCGCGCCATCGAAGGGCTCCTCCCAATGCGCGAGCGGGTTCGCCTCGCCGCGCAGGAACGTGTGGACGATCAGCGACTCGATGTACGCGAGATGGCCGAGGGTCCACAGCGTGTGTCCGCCCCCGTTCGGGGTCGGAAACACCATGCAGTGTGCCCGCATCTCTTCGATGCGCGCCAGTACGCGGTCCCGGCTCTTGGTGAGGTTGTCGCGGATCAGATCGATGGAGTTCATGGTCGCACGCCAAGCCCTTATTGGACGGAAATCGTCCCGTTCTGCAAAGCCAGCTTGACCTTCCGGCCCTTGCGCGTGAGGAGGTACGTCCCCGCGGGATCGAGGGTGAAGGGGGAGCTGGCGCCGATCGAGGCGGACGGGGAGATGGGCAGGCTGATCGCCACGATCGTACCGGGGATGGTGTTGAAGCTGGAGTCCGGGGACTTGAAGTCGACCACCAGCCGGCCCGGCTTCGAGGTGTCCACCGTAAACGTGGACTTCCCGTAGCGCGGATCGAGCTTGACCGTAGGCGCTCCGCCCGAGAGCCGCGGGTCCCAGGTGAGGGTGATCCGGCCGCCGCTCACCCCGAAGGGCTCGAAGGTGTTGACCCCCAGCTCGGCCACGGCGCCCGGCTGGACCTTGTCGCCGTCCGCCTCCAGCTTGAACGGGGCCGAGGGCGCCCGCACGGTCAGCACGTCGCTCCGGGGGGCGAGGGTGACCGGCTGGCCCGCGGAATCCGTGAGGCCGGTCTGGATCGGGTCGAGGGTGAGATCGAAGGCGTCTCCCGGCCGCACCGACGGATCGAGGCGGAAGAGGAAGACCGCCAGAGGGCCGTCGGCGGAGTTGACCGAGCCGGAGGGGGACTGGAAGGTGACCTTGGCGAGCTGGCTGTCCGCCAGGCCGTTGAGCAGCCCCTGGGTCAGCGCGTCGTTGCGGGGGCTGTAGACGGTGGCCGAGAGGAAGGTCAGCGGCCGCACCGGCGCCGCCAGCTCCTCCAGGGTCAGGCCGAGCCCCTTCGCCGGCTTGGGACGGCGGGAGACCCGGACCACGATCTGCCCCTGGCGGACCGGCCGCGGCGCATAGGTGCGCAGCACCACCGCCACGGTCCCCCCGGGGGCGCCGATCGCCGGGTTCACCCGCAGGACGAGCGACTTGTTGCCACCCCCGCCGTTCCCGCCACCGCCTCCACTCCCCCCTCCATCGTCCGAGCCGCCGGCCGCGAAGGCTCCGGGGATCGCGAGGAGGAAGGCCGCCGCCAGGGCGGCGAGGGTGAGGCGGA
>JAICSG010000430.1 GCA_025937035.1 Thermoanaerobaculia bacterium
CCCAGCTCGCGGGTGCGGCGGTGGAGAGCATCACGCGAGACCATCAGGCGTTCGACCATGAGATCGAGATCGCCTCCGCACTCGCGATGGCAGAGCACGGGGTCCTCGACCTTGAGATCGCCCGCCTTGCGGATCGCCGGACAGCGCTCGATCAGCACGTAGAGCGAAGGCCGCGAGATCCCCAACTCCTCGGCCGCGCTCTTGAGGCGCCAGCGATGGGCGCGCAGCACGGCCAGCAGCTCGTCCTGGGAGATGTCCGCCGGCTTTCTCCGCCGGGCGGCGGCCGGCCGGCTGGACGGAGCCGGATCGGAAACGGCCGGCGCCGCGGCCGGCGGCCCGGCCGGAAGGCTAACGCCGAGGAGGCTCTCGAGCCCCGGGCTGGACTGGAGCTGCGGCAGGCCGCGGCTGCCGATCACCAGTTGCCGGACCGCGTTGCGGAGCTGCCGCACGTTGCCCGGCCAGTCGTACCGGGCCAGCCGCGCCATCAGAGCCGGCTTCATCCAGAGCAGGGGGGATGAGCCCCGGTCGAGGATTTCGAGCTCGCCGGTGGCGGCCAGCTCCTGGCGCAGGAAGTGGATCAGCAGGCGCCCGATGTCGTCGCGCCGCTCCCGCAGAGGCGGCAGCCGGATCGAGTACCCCGCCAGCCGGTGCAGGAGGGGCTCGCGGAACGTCCCCGCCTGGACCCGTTGCTCGAGGTCCGCGTCGGTGGCCGCCAGGACCCGCACGTCGACCCGCAGGGCGGACTGCGCGCCCACCGGCTGGATCTCGCCGAGCTCCAGCGCACGCAAAAGCGAGGCCTGTGCCTCCTGGGGCGTCTCGCCGATCTCGTCGAGAAAGAGGGTGCCCCCCTGGGCCTTCCGGAAGTATCCGTCCTGGGCCTGCACCGCGCCCGTGTAAGCCCCGCGGGCCGCGCCGAACAGCTCCGAGGCGGCCAGCGACGGAGGAATGGCGCCCAGGTTGACGCTGACGAACGGACCGCGATGCCTGCGGCTGGCGGCATGGATCGCCTGCGCGACCAGCTCCTTGCCCGTCCCCGTCGCGCCCCGGATCAGGACCGGGACCGCGAGATCGGCGACGCGATGGATCTCCGCGCGGACCTGGGCGATCGCCGAGCTCTCCCCGACCAGGCCGTGGGGCTCGCAGACCGGGAGCCTGGGCGCGACGAAGAGGTGGAGCAACAGGACCACGCGGCCCGCCATCTCCAGCACGGCCCCCTCCCGGATCTCGGGCAGGGAGATCACGCGGCTGCCGTCGACCGGCTCCCCGTTCAGGGCGATCCGCGTGTGGCCTTCGTCCAGCCGGATCTCGATGCCGCCGGGCACGGAAAGGAAACGGATCGGCCGCCGGCTGAGATAGGGGTCGTTGAGCGGCGCCTGGGAGCCCGGCTGCTCGAAGGCCGGCTCCAGCCGGCTGAGGCGCGCCTCCTGCCCGCGAACGATCTGGCCCAGATACGCCCGCGCTCCGACGCGCGGGGCCTGCGGGTGAAACAGGATGGTCAGCGTAGGGATCGGCGCGAAGGCGAGGTCGCCCCTGCCTCCCACCATGTCCGTACCTGTGCGAGACAGGTCCAGCGTCGAACCGTCGAATTGCTGCGAGCTCATGAAGGCGCCGTTGAGTGATCGGAGTCTACCATGAGCCTCTGAGCCGCCTACCGCGCATCCCCCACCAGCAGCCACGCCGCCCAGACCTGGGCGGGGTCGCCCCGCTCCCGCGAGCGGCGGCGCGCTTCGGTGAGCGCCTGGTCCTTGCGCAGCCCCTGGCGGCCGGGGCCGCCCTGACGGTAGGCACGGTAGAAGTCGAGGAGGAAGCGGCTGGTCTCCGGGTCTTCCGGCACTTTCCAGCGCACCGCCAGCACCGAGGCCGCCCCGGCGACCAGAAACGCCCGTGTCAAATCGAGCCTCTCGTCGTTCGACCGGGTCTCTCCCCGGGCCGTGTCACAGGCCGCCAGGGTCACGAGCTCCGCGGTCAGAGGCGTGGCCGCGATCTCCGCCACGCTCAGCCGGCTGTCGTGTACGTCAGGAGTGGAAAGGATCTCCAGATAGGTCTGCCACTGATCTCCCGGTGCCCAGGTGCCGGTCGTGGAGATCAGGAGCTGCCGGGCGCCGGGAACCAGGTGCTCGTAGTTTTCGAAGCGCGCCTCGGTCGGCCGGAACGCCGCCTTGTCGTTGCCGAAGAGCCGCGCCACCTCACCGGCTTCCGCCGCCGGGAGCTCCAGCCCGCGGCCGGAGGAGAAGGCGAGAAAGGAGTCCTGCGGCTGCGGCTCCCGGTGCCGCTCGCGGGCGCGGGCGAGAGTCGACACCGAGGGCGCGAAGCTCACGGCCCAGCGCTCGAACAGTGGAGCTCCAGCGGGATCGAGAAGGGTTTCGAAAGGCAGATCGTGCAGCGGGCCGTGCGGAACGATCACGAGCGGCTCGCCGGCTGGCCTCTCCGCCGAAAGCCGCGCCGCGAAGGGCGCCAGCAGCAGGTCCCAAAGCTTGCGGCTCTGTTGCGCCGCACGGTCCGCATAGAAGGGGTTCGCCTCGTCGTGGATGTACCGCTGGACGGCCTCGGTCAAGCGGTCTCGCGAGAGATCGATCCGCGCGGCTAAGACGTCCGTCCCGTCCGCGGGCACGAGAAAACCGATCAGCTCCTTCTCCGCCGCATAGTAGAGCAGGATCGGGCCGGTCTCGCGGGCGACGGCTCGGATCCCCGCGGCGTCCAGCGGTTGGGCGGTGAGCAAGGCCTCCTGCTCGGCGGCGAGCGTTTGATACTGGTTCCAGTTGAGATCACGGTCGATCTGACTCCGGTGTAATTGGAGCTCTGCCTGCCGGTCTGCATCGGCGGTCCGCCGGCTCTCGGTTTCGATCTGGGCCAGCTCGCTTATGAGGCGCTGGCGCTCGGCGCGCAGATCGATCGCCGCTCCCGGTCTGCCTGATTTGAAACCCGCCGCCAGGAGGTCCAGGAGCACGTGGGACCGTGCTTCCTCGGCAGCGGCCAGGGCTTGCCCGGTCCGCGCCTGAGACAAAAGGACCGGCACCAGGACGTCATAGGCGGCCGAGATCGACTCATCCTCGAACTCCCGCTCCGCTTCGAAGATCCTCTTGGAACGCCAGGCCTCATGAAGGCGAACCGCCTCCCGGGCAGCCGTGACCGCGGGCTCCAGGTTCCCTGAAGAGCGCTCCGCCTCCGCCGTGACGAGCCAGGCGTCCCGCTCATAGTCCACCAAGCCCGCCTTGCGGTAGGCGGCGGCCGCTTGAGAGGCGAGGCTCTTTGCCTCGGTCTCGTTCCCTTGGCGGCTCTGGAATCTCGCCTCTCCCAAGAGAGCATTTCCCAGACCCAGAGGATCCTCGATCTGCTCGAAGAGCTTGCGGGCACTTCTGTAAGCGTCGAGAGCCTTCTCGTTCTCGCCCAACTGAGCCAGGACGTCCGCCTCATCACGGAACGTGGTTCCCTGTCCCCGGCGGTACCCGAGCTGCTCGAAAAGCCTGCGGGCATGTTGGTAGGCGTCGAGAGCCTTCTTGCTCTCGCCCAATTGAAACAGGGCTTCCCCCTCACCGACCCACGTATCTCCCTCTTCCTGCCGGCTTCCGACCTCCTCGAAGAGCTTGCGGGCACGTCTGTAGGCGTCGAGAGTCTTCTCAGGCTCGCCCAGCAAATTATCGATATAGGCCTCATCGATCAAAATGTTTCCCTGGCCCCATCGGTACCCGATCTGATCGAAGAGCTTGCGGGCACCGTTGTAGGCGGCGAGCGCCTGAGCGTAGTCGCTCAGGAAATAGAGGACGTTCGCCTCACCAAAGAAGGCGAGCCCCTCTCCCAGCCGGTGCCCGGCGGCCTCATAGAGCCTGTGTGCACGTTTGTAGGTGTCGAGAGCCTTCTCGTTGTCGCCCAACTGAGCCAGGACATCCGCCTCGCCGTAGAACGTGTCTCCCTGGCCCCGGCGGTCCCCAAAGTCCTCAAAGAGCTTACGCGCGCGTTGGTAGGCGTCGAGAGCCTTCTCGTTGTCGCCCGACCGAGACAGGACGCCCGCTTCAACCACGAACGTGTTTCCCTGTCCCCGCCGGTCTCCGGCGTCCTCGAGGAGCTGGCGGGCGCGCTTGCAGGCGGCGAGCGCTTTCTGTTTGTCGCCCAGGACGAGCAGGACGCTCGCCTCGCCATTCAACGCGTTTCCCTGGCCCCGCCGGTCCCCGGCCTGCTCGAAGAGCTCGCGCGCTCTTCTGTAGTCCTCGATAGCCTTCTCGCTGTTACCTAGCACAGACAGGACGTCCGCCTCACCCTGGAACGTATTTCCCTGGCCCCGCCGATCCCCGACCTGCTCGAAAAGCTTGCGTGCGCTTCCATAGACGTCGAGAGCCTTTTGGCTCTCGCCCGCCGCGAAGAGCCGGGCCGCATGTTGGGAGAGGACAGAAGCTCTTCCCCGTGTGGCAGAGTCCGGAGAGGAAAGGCTTGCCCAGCGAGAGGCGATGTCGAGCAGGCTCCTCGACTCCGCTTGCAGAGCCAACCGCTCCACCCCCAAGCTGGCAGCCCGCAAAAGCGCGTCTTTCCGGCCGAGGGCCTCCGCCCATTCCAGCCAGGCTTCCACATAGAGCGTCGGCTCCTCCAG
>JAICSG010000044.1 GCA_025937035.1 Thermoanaerobaculia bacterium
ATCCCAGCTTCTTGCCCTGCTCCAACAACCCCACCGCCTCCGCCAGCCGCTTTCGCCGCGTCTCCTCTTTCTTGGCGTCCTCGATCCAGCCCACATACAGCCGCCGATAGGAAGGGGCGAGATTGGAAAAATTCGTCCATGCCGCGCCGTTGGCCCGCAACGCCTCCTCGATGTACCCCGGAACGACATCGCCCGCCCGCTTTGCCGGAGCCATCTCCGCGACGGGGTCCTCCTCGGGAGGAGGCGCCTTGGCCATCCCCGCCGGGGTCATCTTCCCTTCGCGGACCATCCGCGCGAAACGCTCTCGATTGGATGGAGACCACTTGCTCTTCGCCTTCCGAGGCGTGAGCTTCTGGGCATACCGGTTCTCGTCGATGGTGCGGACGATGCTGTCGATCCACCCGAAGCAGAGCGCCTCCTCGACCGCGTCGTCATACTCCACCCGCGGCTCGCCGGTGTGGCGCTTGTTGTAGACGAGCCAGATCTCGGTCTCACGGTCATGGTTGGCCGCGAGCCAGGCTCGCCAGTCGGCGCGGGTGGTGGGGTGGAGGAGGGTCATGGCCTAGAATTATTCTTTATACTAAACCGATATGATTCAAAAAGAGAGCGCTTCAAAGATTTGCTTAATCTCAAGCCTGTACCTCCAGGGATTTCCAGGCCTATCCATACCTTGATCTCGCTTTCCGAACATCTCCACGCTTTTGCCAAGGCTTTCTTAATTAGACCTGTAGGCGTGCTCCTCGATCGACCTTCAAGTGGCGAGGAGTACGCCATCAGCACACCAGGAGGGAAAACTGTCTCAACTTCAATCCTAAATCTTAGAACAAATACCGTATCCGGAGCATCTCCCCAGGCCTCAATATCATTAAGGTTAACAAGCCTTTCTTTCCATTTTGCAATTGGTAACTCCGCCACATCGCCGCCCAGCGCAAGAATAGTCGCAGCTGAAGCAAGCTTAAAATATTCATCAAGACTCGATGCAGCAATTAGCTTAGCCTGATCGGACGCCCAACTCGTCAATACAACAGGATCTGCCAAGATCGAGGCCCGATCCCTGGATACTATTTCCGGAGAGCCCACCAGAATGCCTGAGGTGCCAGGAAGAGAGCTTGCCCGGAGCCCTCCCACAGTAATGATCGCCTTCGAACGAGGATTGATTGACGCTCGCCCCAAGACACTTCCCCGTGAGTCTTTTATTATACGGAGCAGTGATCCAGACCCTTCCTCCTCCTCAGCATCCCAGCTCTTAGTTCTAGCGATTAACTCGGCAGAATCCATAGTGAGCCAGTCTGACGCAGCCACAACGCGTTGGCGCCCCCTTTCGTCTTCCACATAAAGATCTACATCTAGAGACGGCGCGATCCATGAGCAAAGAGCCCCAAGGCTCACAGGGCTGCCTCCTCGTGGACACAATAAGCCCTTTGGCTTTTGAGGCTCTTTGGTAAGCCATACACGTACCCGAGTCCCCCCCTCAAAAAGTTGCTCTTCGGATTCGGCAAGACGTATTGCGGGGCGGGCTTCAAGCCCGGTCCGAAAGTGGAGAATCCGTGTCTCCTGTTGCCCATCTTGGTACCTTCGCGTGGAAATTCGCGCCTGTTGCCCCCACATGAAGACTGAGAAGAAGCCAATTCCGAATCGACCTGTGGGTTCAAATCCCCTAGCCCATAGTCCTTCGTGCTCCTCCCGCATCAGTATCGATCCCCAGTAAGTGGTACCGAAGTCAAGTAGTGGCCCCGCGAGCACAGCCTCTGACATTCCAATCCCTGTATCCTCGACCTCAATCCAAGGACCCTGTTCGTCTACTCCAAGGCGAACTGTAACCTCACCCCAACTAGAGGAACGGCCCTGCAAGAGGCGTCGGGCCCGAACGGCATCTGAGGCGTTCTGGATTAGCTCTCGGAGTGGAATCGTCGGATCATCTCCGTATAGTTGCTCTCCGCCAAGCTTCCTCGCAAGCTCAGCAACATTGGAAACATGGAGACGCGCGTCAACGGGGGTCCATCCTGAAGTTCCAATATATTTTCTGAGTCGCTTGGGGCTCTCAATTCCAGCCACGCTTCTGGCCCTGAGCCGAGTACGCGACATGTCGTACAGCAGAGCATCAACTTGTTGAAGCTCCCGATCAACCATCCGCAGCGTTTCTTCACAAAGCCACCAAGCATCAACCTCGCTTGGAGAAAAGGGGCTCGCTGTATAGACGAGACGGTCATCTTCGACTTGTGGCTGAGAAAGATGACTTTGAAAACGCCAATGAGCCTCAGAAATCCCCTCCGGGCGACGGAGAGCTATCAAAAAGCCAGGGGCACGGCTTGCATCCAGGTGAGCAGCGTCGGCCGTTCGGAGCAGAACAGCAACCTTAAGAGGATCAACCGTCCAACTCCGTGGCAGGTTAGGTAGCGCGCCACGGACAGTGCCGAATTCGCTCAGACGGAAAGCCGGCCACCAGTGGCTATGCGCGATTTCCCCGAGAAGATGACCGATCGCCTGTCGCAAATCAGGATCTTCTATCAGGTGGTATTCGGGGCCTCCTCCGTGTCGCCAAGAAGCGAACGCCAGCCGCTCCGCCTGCTCGGCATGCAAGCTCCTCAACCGCTCCTGGACAGCCATCCGCTCAACCTCCGGCGGCGGGCTCGCGAGCTCTTCCGCGGTGGGGATGCGCTCCAGGTGCTTCCTCAGATAGGTGGACAGGGCGTCCTGCCAACCGGGGCCTTTCTTGAGCTCGGCGAGACCGCCGGGATAAGCGGCGAGGCCGAGGCCGAGATCGTGGAGCAGGAAGACCGCTCCGAGCGCGAAGGCTTCCAGCGGGTTGAGCGGATAGTCCGGACCGGCGATCAGGTCCGCCATCTCCCAGAGGGCGTCCAGATGGGTGATGTCGTGGACGGTGAAGTCGGGCAGGTCGCGGTGGATCTCGCCGGCGAGCATCTCGGCCCGCTTCCGCATCTGGAGCAGAGCGTCGAGCAGGCGCTTGCGAGACTCGGCGTGGGGGTCGTCGGGTTGCGGGGCCAGGGTCCGGCGGAGCAAGGGGTTGTTGAGGAGGTCCATGGTTTCCTGTAATTTTATGGCATCCCGGATGGACCAGCCCGAATTCCACCCCTTCGGGGCGGGGTGAAGGTCCCTGAGAGGGCGTCTGGAAGTCGGTCCTGAGCGCCAGGAATCCTCCCCTGCCGTCTGGGCCCGCTCGTCGCTTCGTCGTCCCTCTCGTCGCTGTGGGGCAATGTTCCGTCGCCGGAGGGGAACCGTTCCCCCAATCGGACGAATGTTCCAACGAAGCGGACGGAACATTCCCCAAAACCGACGAATGTTCCATCCAAACCGACGGAACATCCGTCCGATCGGACGGATGTTCCATCCCAGCGGACGGAACATTCCCCTGGAAGGACGGATGTTCCATCCAACCGACGGAACATTCCCCCAAACCGACGGAACATTCTCCTGCGTGGATGGAACATTCCCCTTACGTCTGGGACGTTCTCCCGGGCAACGGAAACGCCCTCCCCGTTCCGGCAACGGCTCCCCGGAAAGAGGGAAACATTCCCCCTCTGCGCCGAGGCCATCGTCCCCACCGGAGGGTAGCTCCCCGGGGCGGACGAAACTTTCCCCCGCCGGTACGGAAATCGTCCTGAAGGGATGGGGCATTCGGCTCCGCTGAGAGCCTTTCCGGAGAACAATCCAGCGCTCAGCACCTTCCAGACAACCTCCCGGCGGGAGATCGTCGTTGGCTTGGTGAAAGCAGGATTCGGTGATCGGCGGCAGAGACACCAGAGACGAGCTCTCCCGGAGCCCTGTCTTTGTCCCTGGTGTCTCTGCTGTCCCTGAAGTCCCTTGGGGCCGCCTTGGAGCGACCCCTACTCCTCCGCCCGGACCTCTTCGGAGCTTTCGGTGCGGCGGAGCACGCCGGCCACGTAGTCGATGAGGGCGGCGTCGACGATCCGCTGCTCGGCGGCGCGGCGGAGGAGGAGCACCGAGGCGCTCGCCTCACGGCCGATGCCGAGGGACATGAAGATGTCCGCCGCGGCGAGGATCTCTTCGGCCGCGGCCCCGGCCTTCTCGCGGCGCAGGAGCACGGCGCCCAGCTCCAGCCCGGTGAGGGCCGCCTTGTAGACGAGCCTGGAATCCGCGAAGCCCAGCTTCACCTCGCGGAACGCCGCCTCGGCGCGCTCCAGCTCGCCCAGGGCGAGGTTGACCCGCCCTTCCAGCCAGCGGACCTTCAGCTCGTTGACCCGCCCGCCGGGGTCGAGCCCCCGCGCCCGGGCCTGCCAGAGGGCGATGCGCGCCTCCCGAAGCTGGCCGAGGTCGAGCAGGAAGAGGGCCTGATTGTGCAGCGCCATGTGGACCAGACGGGGGTCGCGATCCTCGTCGAGCCCCGCGAGGCCCTGGGTGATGAGCTGCAGGGCCTCCTCGGTCCGACCCTGATAGCCGACAACGGTGCCCTTCTTGAGCAGGGCGCGGCCGGTCTCGTGCGGATCGTTCCGGCGCTGGTGGATGCCGATCACCAGGTCGAGGGCGGTCTCCGCCAGGTTGAAGCGGCGGGCGTCGGTGAGCAGCGAGGCTTGCACGGAGAAGAGGCGGGCGGCGAGGAGCTCGTCCTGGGTTCCCGCCAGGTACTTCTCGGTGGCCTGGCCGAGGGCCCGCTCGGCGGCGGGCAGATCGTCCGCCACGCGGTAGGCGTTGCCCAGCTCGATCCAGGCGCGGCACTGGAGGTCGGCCAGGGCCTGGGGAGAGAGGTCGCTCAGCCGCATGGATTCGGCCAGCCCGCGGGCCCGCTCGGCGAGCCGTACCATTTCCGCGGGGCTTTCATGACGGAGGGCCCAGCTCTGCTGGAGGAGGGACTCGAACAGCGGCACCCCCTGGAGCGGCTCCGGCACCGGCGGGAGCGCCTCGAAGGTGGCATCGGTCGAGACCTCCTGCCGGCGAGCCTCGCGCAGCTGCCTCGCCCGGGCCAGCACGCTGGAGAAGGCGCGGCCGACCGCGGCGTCGTATTTCTCCTCTTCCTGGGAGGAGAGCGCCCGCTCGGGCGGCTCGGCGAGGCCGAACAGCGCGCCGAAGTGAGGGGCCATGGCGGCCTTGCAGGAGCTACAACCGTTGAGGACGTGGAGCAGGATCTCGCGGATCCGGCCCGGGGGTACGCGGTTCCAGGCGAGGCCTTCCAGCTCTTCCGGAGTGGGGTGATCGTTCACGCGCGGGTCTTCTCTCACGACAGTACCTCCCAAGGCAACACATTCAAAAGCAACGCATCCGGGGTGGGATTCCTCCCACCCCGGGAAAACAAATCACTTCGCACCGTCAGGATCGATCGCCGGTCCCTGGTTGGGCGGCGGCGGCAGAGGCGTGGTCGTCGTCATGATGTCCTTCCGCTGTACGGCGGGCGCCTTGCTCTGTCCCAACAGGCTCTCCAGCCAGGACCAGGCCTGGGCCAGGAGGCCGAGGCTGTGATCCGCTGCCGGCTTGTGGACCTGCGTGGCCCAGGACGGCGCCGGGACCACCAGGAGGAGAGCCGCGGCCATGGTCATTGCGGCGACGAACCTTTGAATCTTCCTCGACATCGAACACCTCCTTCGGGGGTGGCGGAGCGAGCCAGGACCGCCATGGTCAGGCGCCCGCGAGCGTTACCTCCCCGGAACCCCCTCCAAAGAGAAAACCCGGGCAAGGGTAAGGCTCGCCCGGGCTTCTCTCTCCCCTCCCTCCCCCAGAATAGAAGACTGCAAATTAAAGAAATCCAACTCCCCTCAAATGGGCCTGCAAAAGAGACCTGCAAAAGATTTGGAGCGCTCCCTCCGGTGCTTCCCTCTTTCGCCCTGTGTCGTGCTCCAGATGGGTGAAGTGTAGGCCGATCGCTGTTAAGTGTCCTCAAGTCTCCCCAAAGACTGGATCAAAGTTCCTCAAAGAGCCTCAAAAACGGGGTCAAAATGGGAGGAATGGGGCGGTAGCTCTCGCAAAAAACGGCGCGGGAGCGTTTCCGAGCCCGCCAGGAGTGTGTAACAAGGGCGTCAAACGGCACGCCCAACCTCTGGCCAGGTGGTAAAAGTTGGAAAGGGAGGAAGGGAAGAAAATCGGGGAAAAGGGAGAGGCGGGGGGCGAAGAGGGCTAGCTCTTCGCCGCCTCGCTCTCGGGGCTCCACTTCCGGACCGGGGCCTTGACGATCTTGCCGCTGCGGAGGCAGCGGGTGCAGACCCGGACCCGGCGCACGCCGCCGTCGATCATCGCGCGGACCCGCTGGAGGTTGGGCTCCCAGGTACGCGAGGTGACGTTGTGCGCGTGGCTGACATTGCGGCCGAAGGTGGTTCCCTTGCCGCAGATCTCGCATTGCTTGGCCATGACAGTCGTTCTCCTAGCTGCTGCCCCGAAGGGCAGGTAAAGATAGCAGAAGAGGGCCGTGAGCTCAACCCCTAATTCAACGCCTCGAGCTGCTGCCCCCCGCCGCCGCCCGTGGCCTTGCGGCCGACCCGCAGGACGCCGGAGATGGTGCGGACCTCGCGGAGGAGCTTGTCGAGGTGCTTGCGGTCGCGGAGCTGGCAGACGACGCTGATGGTGCCGCGGCCGGTCTCACTGTGGGTGTCCGCCTCGATGGCCGTGATGTTGCTGCCGGCGCGGGTGATCGCCTCGGTCAGACGGGCGAGCATCCCCTGCTGGTCCTCGACCTCGATCAGCAGCGAGACCTGGTAGACCTCGTTCTTCCCCTGCTCCCACTGGACCTCGATCTCCCGCTCCGGGTTGTAGAGGAGGTTCTGCACGTTCGGGCAGTCCACCCGGTGCACCGAGACCCCCCGGCCGCGGGTGATGTAGCCCACGATCTCCTCGCCCGGCAACGGATTGCAGCACTGGGCCAGGTAGGAGAGCATGTCGCCGTGCCCCTTGATGGTGAGCGGGCCGGAGGCGCCGAAGGGGAGGATCTTGCTCACCGCCTGGCGCAGCCGCCCGGGCTTCTCCGCCGTCCCCTCCTCCAGCTTGTCGAGCCCCACCACCCGCTCCAGCACGTGGCGCGGCTCGGTCTTGCCGAAGCCGATCCGGCTGAAGAGGTCGTCGACCTTGGAGAGACCCTCGCTCTGGAGATAGCTGGCGAATTCCGGGGTGTCCGTCACCTTGCGGTAGGAGAGGCCGTACTTGCGGATCTCCTTGTCGAACAATCGCCGGCCGATCTCCATCGCCCGCTGCTTCTGCTGGGTGTTGAGCCACTGGCGGATCTTGCTCTTGGCGCGCGAGGTGGTGACCAGATTCAGCCAGTCGCGGCTGGGGTTGCGCGACGGGTTGGTGAGCACCTCCACCATGTCGCCGTTGGAGAGCGCCGTGCGCAGGGGGACCAGCTTGCCGTTGACCCGCGCGCCGGCGCAGTGGTGGCCGAGGTCGGTGTGGACCCGGTAGGCGAAGTCGAGCGGCGTCGCCCCGCGCGGGAAGGAGAAGACCTCCCCCTTGGGGGTGAAGACGTAGACCTCGTCCGGATAGAGGTCGACCTTGAGGGTGGTGAGGAAGGTGCGCGGGTCCTCGACCTCCTTCTGCCACTCCAGGAGCTGGCGCAGCCAGAGGATGTTGGGATCGCTCGCCCGCGGCGCCTCGACCCGCCCCTCCTTGTAGTGCCAGTGGGCGGCGATGCCCTCCTCGGCGATCACGTCCATCTCGCGGGTGCGGATCTGCACCTCGAACGGCTGCCCCTGATCCCCCACCACCGTCGTGTGCAGCGACTGGTAGAGGTTGGGCTTGGGCATCGCGATGTAGTCCTTGAACCGTCCCGGGATGGGGCGCCAGTTCTGGTGCACCACGCCGAGGGCGGCGTAGGTGTCCTTGAGGCTGGAGGTCACGATGCGGAAGGCCAGGAAGTCGTAGAGCTGGGAGATGTCGATCCCCTGCCGGCGCAGCTTCTCGTAGATCGAGTAGAAGCGCTTGACGCGGAAGCTGATCTCGGCGTCGATCCCCGCCCCGTCCAGGCTCTTGGCGAGCCGGCCGCGGATGCGCTCCATGGCCGTCTGGCCGAGCTTCATCTTCTCGGCGATCTTCGAGTGGAGCTCGGCGAACTGGTGGGGATAGAGGTGATAGAAGGCCAGGTCCTCGAGGTCCCCCTTGACGCGGGCCATGCCGAGGCGGTGGGCGATGGGGGCGTAGATCTCCAGCGTCTCGCGCGAGATCCGGCGCCGCGCCTCGGCCGGCATGTGCTCCAGGGTCTGCATGTTGTGCAGCCGGTCGGCGAGCTTGACCACGATCACCCGGATGTCCTTCGCGGAGGCGAGGATCATCTTGCGGAAGGTCTCGGCCTGGGCCTCGTCGCGGCGCACGTACTCATGGCGGCCGATCTTGGTGACGCCGTCCACCAAGCCGCAGACCTCGCCGCCGAACTCCTTCTCCAGCACCTCGCGGGTGGTGAGGGTGTCCTCCAGCACGTCGTGCAGCAGCCCCACGGCCACGCAGGTCTGGTCGAACTTGAGGTCGGCCAGCAGCCAGGCGACGTTGAGCGGATGGATCATGTAGGGCTCGCCGGAGCGGCGCACCTGATCCTTGTGCATCTCGGCGGAGAAGTCGTAGACGGAGCGCAGGAACCCCGGATCGGCGGGCCGGCCGTGCGAGGCGAGGCAGGCGATCACCTCGTCGAGGCGCGACACCCCTCGCGTGGAGACCGGCGGAGCGAGGCTCTTGCTGTGGGGCATAAGGGCTTCCCGTGCGAGGCGGTCCGTCGGCGGGAGCCATCGTCACGGGTCAATCATTATAAGGGTAGATCGGGTTGGGAGATTCCCTCCCTCGATTTGCCCCGTAGGGGCGGCGGCAGATCCTCGCTCGAGAAAGCTGCCGTCTCCGGGGCTCTGGGGTTCTGCGGGGCTGGCTGCCTGGGGCTTACGCCCCAGGCTACATGCCTCTGCCCCTACGGGGCAGGCCTACGCCCGCCGCCGCGTCTGCCGCCGGGGCCGCGGCTGCGGGAGGGGCTGCTCGCCGGTGCCGGGCTCGGGGCGGTCGGCCGCGGGGCGGCTGCTGCTCTGGCGGACCGGCGCGCCGCCGGACTTCCGGCTCAGCTTGCCCTCGGAACCGAAGTACTTCTCCCAGAGCAGGGCGAACGGGCTCGCCACGTAGACCGACGAGTAGGTGCCGACGATGATGCCGATCGTCATCACGAAGGCGAAGCCGCGCAGCACGTCGCCGCCCAGGATGAGCAGCGCGAGCACGGTGAGGAAGGTCAGGCCGCCGGTCATGATCGTCCGCGACAGGGTCTCGTTGATGCTCTCGTTCATCAGCTCGATCAGCGGCTTGCGGCGGCTCTTCCGCATGTTCTCGCGCACGCGGTCGAAGATGACCACGGTGTCGTTCATCGAGTAGCCGACGAGGGTGAGGAAGGCGGCGATCGTGGTCAGGTTGAACTCGAGGCCGAAGGCCCAGAAGAAGAGCAGGGTGACCATGACGTCGTGGATCGAGGCCATCACCGCGCCGATGCCGAAGCGGAGCTCGAAGCGGAACCAGATGTAGGCCAGCATGCCGAGCAGCGACATGATCACGGCGAGGAAGCCCTGCCGGCGCAGCTCGCCGCCGATCTGCGGGCCGACGTTCTCGACCGCCAGCAGGGCGAAGGAGCCGAGATGGGCCCGGGACTGCAGCGCGGCGGCCGCCCCCGGGCTCACGCCGGGGATGCGGGAGAGACGGCCGAAGTCCTTGAACATGCCGTCCTTGCTGCGCTCGGCCACGATCGCCGTGGCCATCGGCTCGTAGTGGGCGCGCGCCGCCTGGGGACCCTGGGCCGCGACCTTGTCGGGATCGGCCTGCAGGAGGAAGGTGGTGAGGGAGTCGGCGCTCGCCTGGTTGAGGTCGAAGCCCGTCTGCCCCTGGTTGAGGTCACGGTTGAGCGCCGCGACCACATGGTCGAGGCTCCCCTCCTCGCTCCCCTCCTTGGAGACCGCCGTCTTGATGATCACCTGGTTGGCCGCGGGGACTCCGAAGCGCTGGATCTCGGCGGCGCCCATCCCGGCCTGCTTGAGCACGCCGCGGATGCGGTCGAGGTCCGGGGTCTGCTTGAACCCGAGGGTGATCTGCGTGCCACCGGCGAAGTCGATGCCCATGTTGAGCCGGTGCGGGCCGAACACGGCGTAGACGCCGCCCAGCACCAGCAGGAAGGACACGACGATCCAGAACCGCCGGTACTTCATGAAGTCGAAGTGCGTATCGCGAAACAGCTCCATGGCTTTGCTCCTTTCGACCTCGCCCGGTCAGATGGAAAGCTTCTGCACCCGGCGGCGGGAGAGCACCAGGTCGAACAACCAGCGGCTGACGAAGACCGCGGTGAAGATGGAGGCGATGAGACCGATGGTCAGCGTCACCGCGAACCCCTTGATCGGGCCGGTGCCGAACTGGAACAGGAACAGCGCCGAGATCAGGGTGGTGACGTGGGTGTCGATGATCGAGGTGAACGCCCGGTCGAAGCCGTGGTCGATGGACGATCGGACGGTGCGTCCTGCTCGCATCTCCTCCCGGATTCTTTCGAACACGAGCACGTTGGCGTCCACCGCCATGCCGATCGTCAGGATGATACCGGCGATGCCGGGCAGGGTCAGGGTCGAATGGAAGGCGCCCATGCCGCCGAACAGGATCAGCACGTTGAGCACCAGGGCCATGACCGCGTTGACCCCCGACAGGTGGTAGTAGGCCAGCATGGTGAGCACCACCAGCGCGGTGCCGAGGACGCCGGCGCGCAGACCGTCGCGGATCGAGTCACGGCCGAGCGAGGGGCCGACCGTGCGCTCCTCCAGGTAGGTGATGCTGGCCGGCAGCGCGCCCGAGCGCAGCGTCGTCGCGAGGTCCTGGGCCGATTCCTGGGTGAAGCCGCCCTCGATCTGGCCGCGGTCGCGGATCTGCGAGTTGATCACCGGCGCGGTGACCACCCGGCCGTCGAGCACCACGGCGAGGCCGGAGCCGACGTTCTTGCCGGTGAGGTCGCCGAAGGTCTCGGCGGCCTGCGGCTTGAGGGTGAACTCGACCACCGGCTGGCCGAACTGGCCGGGGGCCGGCCGCGCGTTGCTGAGGTCGCGGCCGGTGACCGTGCGCCGCTTCTCCACCGCGAAGTACTGCTTGCCCACCACGGCGCGGGTCTCGCGGTCGCGCACGTCCCCGTCCAGGATCTCGACGTCGTCCGGGAGATGGCCGCCGTAGTTGGCGAGGATCGCCTCCTGCGTGGGCACGCCGCCGCCCCCCTTGGGGAAGCGGACGAGGCGGAACTCCAGGAAGGCGGTGCTCTTGATCAGGCGGCGCACGCGCTCGATGTCGGTGATGCCGGGGAGCTGCAGCACGATGCGGTGGCCGGTCGACGTGGGCTGGATCACCGGCTCGGAGACGCCGAACTCGTTGATGCGGTTGCCGATCGTCTGCACCGCCTGGTTGACGGCGCCGTTCTGCACCTCGTTGATCGCCTGCGAGGTCATCGTGAGGGCGAGGTCGTTGCCCTGCGCCTTCACCTGCCAGCGCTGGCCCAGGTAGTTGGAGACGAGAGTGCTCGCCGCGTCCCGGGCCTCCGGCGTGGGGGCGGTGACGACGAACGAGCTGTCCCCCGTGCGGTGCCCGGTGAGGCCGGGAGCCCCCTTGTCCTTGCCGAGGTCGATCAGCCGCGCCATGTCGGCGTCGGTGTCGGCCCGCAGGGCGTCCTCGGTGTGGACCTGGAGGACGAGGTGCATGCCTCCCCGGAGGTCGAGGCCGAGGTTGATCTTGTCCTTCGGCGGATAGGCCAGGGCCACGCAGATGGCCGCCACCGCCAGGATCAGCAGCCCGCGCCAGAGCAGATTTCGATTGTTCATGATGATTGACTCCCTTTGTCGCTCTCTCCCTCGAAGCCGGAGATCGCCGATTTGGCGACCCGCACGCGGACGTTGTCGGCGATGCGCAGCAGCACCGTCGCCCCTTCGACCGCGGTCACCTCGCCATAGAGGCCGCCCGTGGTGATCACCTTGTCCCCCTTCTTCAGATTCTCGATCAACTGCTGCAGCGCCTTGCGCTGCCGCTGCATGGGCAGCATGAGCACGACGTAGAAGATGACGAAGATGAGGAGCATGGGGGCGAGCCCGGTGAGCGCTCCCAGCAGACCGCCACCGGAGGCGGCCTGGAGCGCCAGGGCCATCGAGGGTATGGAGATCGGATTCATGTGCGCGCACGTCGGCAGGGTCGGCCTGCCGTCAAGAGCTCCTTTGCTCAAGGGGATGGGAAGAAGCCGGAGGGATCCGCACGTCGGATCCTTCCGGCGGGTCTCCACCGGCGGTACGGCAGGCGAGACTCGCCATGTCGGTCAACGTACCGAGCTCAATACCTTGCCGGAGATCCGCCATGAAGTCAAGGTAAAAGCGAAGATTGTGGAGGGTGGAGAGCACCGGCGCGGTCAGCTCGCCCGCCCGCGTCAGGTGGTGGAGGAAGGCCCGCGACACCCGCGAGCAGACCGGACAGCCGCACTCGGCGTCGAGCGGCCGCTCGTCGTCCTTGTAGCGGGCGTTCTTGATCCTGATCACCCCCTGGCGGGTGAAGAGGACGCCGTGGCGGGCGTTGCGGGCCGGCAGCACGCAGTCGAAAAGGTCCACCCCCTGGAGGACGGCGTGGAGGATGTCCTCCGGATAGCCCACCCCCATCAGGTAGCGCGGCCGGTCCGCGGGCAGGGCCGGGGCCGTCCATTCCACCACCGCCCGGCGCTCCGCCACGGGCTCCCCCACGGAGACGCCACCGATGGCGTAGCCGTCGAAATCGAGAGTCGCGAGGTCGGCCGCCGCCCGCCGGCGCAGGTCCGGGTAGACGCTCCCCTGGACGATGCCGAACAGGCCGCCGCCTTCTCCCTTCCACGCCTCGCGGGCGCGGCGGGCCCAGGCGAGCGTGCGCTCCCAGGAGGCCTCGGCCGCCGGCCGCTCGACCGGCCACGAGGTGCACTCGTCGAGCATCATGGCGATGTCCACCCCCATCCGCTCCTGGAAGCTCACCACCCCCTCGGGGGTGAAGCGCAGGGGGGAGCCGTCCAGATGGCTGCGGAAGGTCACC
>JAICSG010000286.1 GCA_025937035.1 Thermoanaerobaculia bacterium
CACGCCCGAGGTACGGCCGCCGAGCGGCGTCGAGGGTCCGGGCTGGGCGTTCGCGACCACCCGCGTGCCGGTGAGCGCCGACAATCAGGCCCTGCACGAGGAGGCCCGGCGCCTCGCCCGCCTGCTCGTGAGCGAGATCAAGCTTTACAATGAAGAGCAGGTCGAGGAAGGGCGCCGCAACCGCGACATCTATGAACGGCTGCGGGAGGACATCGATCGCTCCCGTCAGATGTATGATGAGAGGGTCGATCCACAGATCCTTCGTTCGACGGATTATTTTTACCAGGAGCTGGTGCGCATCCTGGCCGCGGGGGATTCCAAGGCGCTGGGCATCTGATCCGCGTCTGATCCGCTTGGCGCCGGACGCGCACCCGCCGCAGTCGCGACAGGGCTCCGGAGATGTTTCCGGAGCCGCAGCTTGGAGCAGAAGTGAGAAGTAGAAAGCCGATTCGGCACCGCGCCGCGCTCGTCCTGTTGCTCCCCCTCCTGCTGGGCTCCGCCACCGCCTCGCCTCCGCGCTCCGGCCTCGCCGCCGGCCCCTTGCCGGGGCACTCCGACCGCGCCTCCCTCGCCTACGCCGAGGCGGCCACGGCCGTGCGTCGGAAGGACTGCAACGCCGCCTACAAGGCGCTGGCGCCGGTCCTCTCGGGCCGCGACTCGGAGGCCGCCTTCGCCCAGCTCCTCCTCGGCTTCTACGCCAGCGCCTGCCAGCAGACCGGCTACGCCGAGGAACGGCTGTACGCGGCCAAAAATCCCGACGGCCCGCTGGAGGACTGGCGGCTGCTCCTGCTGAGCGACGCCGCGGCGGCGCGCGGGCACGTCCTGCTCGCCCAGACCTCGCTCGCCAAGCTGCTGGGGGACTACCCCGGCTCGGCCCTCCGCCCCCGCGCCCTGATCAAGGCGGCGACCCTCGCCTGGCAGCGCGGCGACACGCGGCGCGCCCTGGACCTCGTGGGGGCCGCCCGCTCCGAGGAGCTGCGGGGGGACGAGGCCTCCCAGCTGGAGGCGCTCGCCTGGCAGATCGGCATCCAGACCGGCGACCGCGAGGCCCAGGCCGAGGCGGCCCGCCGCCTGCTGGTGAGCTTCCCCCTCAAGGCCTCCGAGCTGAACGTGGTCGAGATCTTCCGCAACCCGGACGGCTCGCTCACCTGGCCGCGTATCCTCACCGGCGATCAGCTCAAGCGGCGGGCGAAGGCCCTGCTCGACCTCAAGCTCGAATCCAACGCCCTCACCACGCTCGACTCCGTGGCGCTTCCCGACCGCGACCTCGAGTGGCAGCTGCTGGAGGCCCAGACCTTGACCCGCCTGCATCGCGGGAGCGACGCTCTCAGCCTGCTCGCCGGCCGCGAGGCGTCCGACTCCCGCCAGGCCGCCGCCCTCGCCTGGGCCCGTGCCCAGGCCGCCGAGGACGCCGCCACCGCCCAGCGCGGCCGGTCGAGCCTCGGCTCGGCCGAGCGCCAACAGCTCCGCGCGCTCTCCCAGCAGTACCTGGAGAAGGTGGCCCAGAACGGCGCCGACCGCGATCTCTCGGCCAAGGCCCTGAAGGAGCTCTACGCCGACTATCAGACCGACGGTCTGTTCGACCGCGCCGTCGACACCCTGCGCCGGCTGCAGCGCCTCGATCCCAGGGACACCACCGGCGCGGCCAACCTCTGGCAGATGGGGTGGCTGGAGTACGGCAAGGGGAACTACACCGGCGCGATCGGCACCTGGACCGAGCTCTTCTCGCTCTACCCGCGGGACGCCAACGCCCGCCGGGGCCGCTACTGGACGGCGCGCGCCTTCGACCGCATGGGCGAAGGGGAGCGGGCGCAGCAGATCTACAACGAGATCGCCCAGGCCGACACGGCGGACTTCTACCGCCGCAACGCCGTGGCCCGCCTGCACGGGAAACCGGCCGCCCTGGCCGCCGCCGCGCAGGCCAGGGAGCCCTGGCCCGCCGACCCCGCCCTCAACCGGGCGCGGCTGCTGACCGACCTCGGGCTGGACGGCCTCGCCTACACCGAGGCCGAGCTGGTGCGCGACAAGGCGCAGACTCAGGCCGTGAAGGCCCTGGAGGCGGTGATCCTGGCCCACCAGGGGGACCGCCGGAAGAGCGTGCTGGTGATCCGTGACGCCTTCCCGGCCCTGGGCGGCCCCTTCCAGGCCACCCTGCCGGACGAGGCGCGGCGGCTCTACTATCCGCTGGAGTACCAGGACACCATCCGCACCTGGGCGACCACCAACCGGCTCCCCACCTACCTGGTGTTCGGGATCATCCGCCAGGAGAGCGCCTTCGACGCCAACGCCCAGAGCTGGGCGGGCGCCCGCGGCCTGATGCAGCTCATGCCCTCGACGGCCCGCGAGCTGGCGCTCAAGAACGGCCTCTCCTGGAACCAGAGCATGCTCGCCGACCCCTCGGTGAACGTGCGGCTGGGCACCACCTACTTCCGGCAGGTGTTCAGCATGTTCAACGAGAACCTCGAGCTCTCGCTCGCCGGCTACAACGGCGGGCCGTACCGCATCAAGCGGCTCTGGCAGGAGTCGGGCAACAACGAAGTCGATCGCTTCCTCGAGGGTCTGGGTCTCGAGGAGTCCAAGACCTACGTCAAGCGGATCCTGGTCCTCTCCGACAGCTACCGCCAGCTCTATCCGACGGCCGGGTGAAGAGCACCCAGCGCAGCCGCCCGGGCATGAATGCCCGGGCTACGTTCCAACCGAAAAGCCCCCTGAAGGGGGCTCCTCAAACCCTATCCAGGAAATCAGGGAGCCGGCTTCAGCCGGCTTTTCGTTTGCGTCGTAGCCCGGGCATTGATGCCCGGGCGGGGCTCGGCCTCCTCATCCTGCTTCTCCTCTTTCTCACCTCCTGCCGCGGCCTCACCGTCCCGCAGGAGGGCCCCATCGTCCTCATCACCTTCGACTCCCTCCGCGCGGACGTGGTGGGCGGGCTGGGCGGCGAGCGGGGGCTGACGCCGAGCTTCGATGCCCTGCTGAAACAGGCCGACTGGGGGGGCCGGGCGATCGCGCCGTCGAGCCTGGGGGCCTCCGCCATGGCCTCGCTGTTCACCGGGCTCCGGCCCTGGCAGCACCAGGTGCTCCGCGACGGCGACCGCCTCTCCCGCGCCCTCCTCACCCTCCCCGAGGCCCTGCAGCACCTGGGATACGAAACCTACGGCTTTACCGGAGAGCCCAGCTACTCGAAGGACGGCGGCTACGATCAGGGGCTCGATCACCTGGACGACCTCAACAAGGGAGTGGGGGCGGCCGACCGCCTGGCGAGGATCGGGCGGGGCCGGCGGTTCGTCTGGATCCACATCCCGGAGCCGGCGGCGCCCTACATCCACCGCCAGCGCTTCGACGACCGCATCGACACCGGACGGATCGACCTCCCCGACCGGCTGCAGCCGAACGAGCTGGCCCTCTACTTCGATCCCGCCACCCCGCTGCCGCCAGCCAAGCGGCGCCTCTTCTGGACCCTGTACCGTTTCAACGTCGCCTGGGCGGACGACCGGCTGGGCCGGCTGATCCAGGCCCTGCGGTCGAGCGGCGAGTGGGACCGCACCCTCCTGGTGGTGACCTCCACCCACGGCGAGGAGATCGGGGAGAAGGGGCAGACCCTGAACGGCGGCAACCTCGGGCGGCAGCTCCTGGAGGTGCCGTTCGCCGTCAAGCTCCCCCTCGGCTTCCGTCTCAAGATCGCCGAGCCGCGGGAGCGGCGCATCGCCGCCGCGCGCCTCTGGGCCACCCTGGTGGAGGCCGCGGGCGGCGACGTGCCGCCGGCGGTCGCCCCCAGCCTCTTCCATCACGATCCCCGGCCCGTGCTCTCGGAGCTCTACCTGACCAACGGCGTGAATCAATTCTCGCTCGTCGACGGCGACGACCAGCTCTTCTGGGCGGCGCGCTTCGCGCCGCCGGAGCCGGACTACTATCTGGCGCGCCTGGCGATGATGAGCCGGGGGAACGCCGAGGTGGCCCGCGCCGAGCTCAGGGTGCCGCCGGAGACGATCCTGGACCGGCTGCGCAAGGCTTTCATGGCGGCGCCGCCGCTCAGCGGCACGGGTCCGCCCCGGCTATCGCTGGAGCGCTGGGGGGCGGAAGGGGGGACTCGGGCCCTCGCGGACCCCCGGCGGACGGCGGAGATGGCCCGGACCCTGGCTCAGATTTGGAACGCGTTCGTCCCGGCGGAGCGCCCGCCCGGACAGGAAGCCCGCGAATGGTATACTGCCGAGTCGCCCTGAAGGGGGCATTCCCCCGGGTCCATAGCTCAGCGGTGAGAGCATCCGGCTCATAACCGGCTGGTCCCTGGTTCGAATCCAGGTGGACCCACTCAGCACCCCTTCGCGACGACCTCCGAGCCATCTAAAGCGGGTGGGAATCAGCGGTTGCGCGGCGGCGAGGGTGTGATGGTCTTTCTTTGGAGAGGAGCGGACGTTTTCCCATGAATCAGAACCTCCAGAACATCCTGGAGCTGCAATCGGCGCTGACCCGGCTCCACGAGGCCGATCAGCGGCTGCACGGCATCCCCGACTGGATGCGCGAGCTTCACGAGGAGCACACGGCGCGCAAGACGGAGATCCAGGCGCTCGAGGAGACGGCCGCCGAAGCGGCCCGGCAGCGGCGGACGGCGGAAGCGGCGGTCCAGGACGCCCAGGAAAAGCTCAAGAAGTACCAGCAGCAGATCAACAAGGTCAGCACCCAGCGCGAGTACGGCGCCCTCCTCCAGGAGATCGACACCGTCAAGGGTCAGATCTCGGGCAACGAGGAGGCCGCCCTCTCGGCTCTCGACCAGCACGAGAAGGCCGAGAAGGAGCTCGAGACCCTGCGCGAGAGCTTCCGCGAGATCGAGGAGCGCTACGCCGCCGAGATGACCCGCTGGGAGGCGGAGAAGCCCGAGATCGCCCGCCAGGTCGAGGCGCTGAAAGCCCAGGTCACCGAGGTCAAGGGGCGCCTGCCGCGCGGCATCGTGGCGCAGTTCGAGCGCATCCTCGACCGCTATCCCGGCGGGGCCACGGCGCCGGTGCGGCCCATCGAGCGGCCCGGCCAGAAGCAGCGCGAGTGGCACTGCTCGGCCTGCAACTACCGGGTGCGCCCCCAGGTGGTGGTCGAGATCCGCAACGGCGACAGCCTGGTCCAGTGCGACTCCTGCAAGCGCATCCTCTTCTTCCCCGAGGAGGAAGAGGCCTGAGCGGCGAGCTTTCGGTGTCCGAGCGGCTCGCCCGCGTCCGGGCCCGCATCGAGAGCGCCGCCGAGCGCGCCGGCCGCCCCCCCGGGAGCGTCACCCTCATGGGGGTCAGCAAGACCCAGCCGGCCTCCGCGGTCGCCGAGGCCTTCCAGGCGGGGCTCCGGATCTTCGGCGAGAACCGGGTCCAGGAGGGGCTCGCCAAGGCCCGCGAGCTCCCCTCTGAAATCGAGTGGCACCTCATCGGTCCCCTCCAGTCCAACAAGGTCCGCGCCGCCCTCGACCTCTTCCGCACCATTCATTCGATCGACCGCCTTTCGATCGCCGAGGCCGTCGAGCGCGAGGCGGCGAAGCGGGGCCTCACCGTCACCGGCTTCCTGGAGGTGAACCTCGGCGCCGAGGAGACCAAGCACGGCTTTCCCGCCGAGGAGCTGATGGAGACGGTCAAGCCCCTCGCGGGTTACAAGCACCTGCGGATCGTGGGCCTGATGGCCATCCCCCCTCTGGGCCGGGCCCCCGAGGAGTCCCGGCCCTGGTTCCGCCGCCTCCGCGCCCTGCGGGACGAGCTCGCCGCCCGCCCCGAGTGGGCCGACTCCCCCGGCTGGCTCTCCATGGGGATGAGCGACGACTTCGAGGTGGCGATCGAGGAGGGGGCCACCCACGTGCGGGTGGGCACGGCGATCTTCGG
>JAICSG010000644.1 GCA_025937035.1 Thermoanaerobaculia bacterium
AATACTTGTTGTCCGGGTCGACGTAGAAGTAGTCACCCCAGAGGACGTTCTGGTCGGTGGCTATCCCTACGATGCCGAAATAGCCGAGATCGCCGGGGGCCAACGGAGCGCAGGCGTTGACCGTGTCGACCGTGACGTAGCCCCGCAGCCGGCCGTCCCCCAGATTCTGCCCGGCGCAGCCGCCGAGCACGCTGGAGAATTGCCCACTATGAGAGGCGCGCAGGTGATTCACGAAGGCGGCCGGGAGCTCCGGCGGAGGAAGCGCCGAGCAGCTCGCGAAGCTGATGTCCTGCGAGTACTGCCCCTTCGGGCTGATCGTGTCTTGGGGGTCCTGGCCCGCCGAGGCCGTCCGCGGCAGGTTGCCGTTGAAGAGGTCCCGCAGGTTGATCGTCTGCACGTCGTAACCGGTCAGGTAGACCGGGAAGCTGAAGGTGGCGATCCCCAGATCCGTCCAGACGGTGACGTTGGCGATCACCGCCTGCGCCGTGGAGTTGTTGATCGAGAACAGCGTGGTCAGCCCGGTGGGGCTGGCAGGGTCGACCTCGAAGTACGGCAGCAGCAGGGTCGCCGCGGGAGCGAGGTCGATCGTGCAGGGGTCCGCGCCCCGGGCCGGCACGGCCAGGAGGACCAGGAAAAGGGGGAGGAAAAAAAGGGTGGAGGCCGACCTCCACTGCGCGAGCTTCTCGAACAGCCGATCCATGGGTCGCCTCCTCGGGAGAGAGAGGATCGTTTATGCGCTTTCACCATACCACCACAGAAAAGCCGAGCGCAAGAGCCGATTTGCACGCTCCTACCACGAAGAGGGTAAAAATGCCACATCTAGTGGCGTGGCCCTCCCCTACCCCATCCACTTGTGGCCTCGGGCCCCCTCTGATAAGCTGACTCCCGTTGCCAGAATGATCCCTCACAGATAGCCCATGCTAAAAGTCGAACGCCTCGAGATCTCCGGCTTCAAGTCCTTCGTCGATCCCGTGGAGGTCCGCTTCGCCGGTGGCGTCACCGCCATCGTCGGCCCCAACGGCTGCGGCAAGAGCAACCTCTCGGAATCGATCACCTGGGTGCTTGGCGAGCAGAGCGCCAAGAGCCTCCGCGGCGGCAGCATGGAGGACGTCATCTTCAACGGCTCGGACACCCGCAAGCCGCTGGGGATGGCCGAGTGCATCCTGACCCTGCGCACCGACCTCTCCTTCCCCGGCGCCGAGGACGGCCGCATCACCATCGGCCGGCGGGTCTTCCGGGGGGGCGAGGGGCAGTACCGCCTCAACGGCAAGGTCGTGCGCCTGAAAGAGGTCAAGGACCTGTTGATGGACACCGGGCTCGGCATCCGGGCCTACTCCGTCATCGAACAGGGGAAGATCGGCATGATCCTCTCCGGCAAGCCCCAGGAGCGGCGCAAGCTGATCGAGGAGGCCGCGGGGATCACCCGCTACAAGGCCCGCAAGAGCGTGGCCGAGGTCAAGCTCCAGGAGGCGATGTCGAACCTGCTGCGGCTCGACGACGTGATCTCCGAGGTCGAGCGGGCCCTGCGCTCGCTCAAGCGCCAGGCGGGCGCCGCCCGCCGCTATCAGGAGAAAGAGAAGGAGTACCGCGAGCTCCTGGAGGCCGTCCTCCTCGGCCGCTGGGCCGCCCTGTCGGCCCGCCTCGCCGAGCTGAAGGGGCGCATCGAGGACGCCACCTCCCGCGAGGCGGCCCTGGCCGCGGACCTCCACCGCGACGAGGCCGCTCTCGCCGCCGGCCGCGAGCGGCTCGACGAGCTCGCCCGCCGCATGGCCGAGCGCCACCAGAAGGTGGCCGAGCTCGGCGCGGTCATCGAGGGGCGCCAGGAATTCCTCAAGGCCAACCGCCAGACCGTGCAGGAGCTGGGCGAGCGGGCGGCTCAGGGGCGGGCCCTCGCCGACCGCCGGGAGGCCGAGATCGCCGCCCACGACGAGGCCCTGGGAGATCTCGACGAGAAGCGCCAGGAGCTGGTGGGCGAGCGCGAGCAGGCCGCCGCCGCTGTGGACGAGGACGAGCGCCAGATCGCCGCCGCCGAGCGCGACCTGAAGCAGGTGGCCGCTCGCGTCGACGGCTTCCGCTCCCAGATGCTCGCCGCCGCGGCGGAGATCAACGCCGCCCGCAACCGCGTCCAGCAGGCCCAGATCGAGCAGGAGAAGGGCAACTTCCGCCGCCACCGGATCGACCAGGAGATCGCCCAGCACGCCTTCGAGGTCAAGCAGGCCGCCGAGGTGCTGGAGATGTCCCGCTCCAAGGTGGCCGGAACCGAATCGGCCCTCGACACCCGCAGCGAGGAGCAGGAGAAGGTGGCCGAATCCCTCGAAGCCACCATGCGCCGCGAGGCCGAGGCCTCGGAGAAGAAGCGGTCCCTGGAGGACCAGCTCTCCGGCGCCCGCCAGCGCCAGCGGATCCTGGCCGAATTGTCCCGCGCCCACGCCCAGCGCCGGGCCGCTCTGGAAAAGGCTCTCGCCTCGGCCGGCATCGAGACCCCCGTCTACCTCGCCACCCAGGCCAAGGCCGTGGAAGGGTGGGAGCGGAGCCTCGACATCTACCTCGGCGGCCTCGCCGACGCCGTGGTGCTCGACCCCGGCGAGAGCGCCCGCGGCCTCGCTCAGGCCCTCTCCGGCCGCTCCGCCGCGGTGCTGATCGAGCGCCAGGCCGGCGCTCCCGAGATCTGGCCGGTGGTGGACGATCCGGCGGTCGTGCTCTCCCTCTCCGAGGCTCTGGGGCTCTCCGAGGACCTCGCCAGCGCCCTCCCGCCCGCCTTTCTGGTGCGCACCGCCGCGGACGCCGAGCGGCTGGCCCGCCAGCACCCGGGGCTCGCCTTCCTCAGCCGCGAGGGGGTGTGGGTGGAGGCCGGCACCTTCCATGTGGAAGGGGAGATCGCCACCCCCGGCGTGCTCGAACGGGGCAGCGAGCTGGCCGCCCTCGAAAAGCAGATCCCCAGGCTCGAAGGGCAGCTCCGCGAGGCCTCCACCCTGCTGGAGCAGCTCATCGCCGAGCGCGCCCGTCTGGCCAAGGAGTCCAACCGCCTGCAGGGAGAGGTCGCCCAGCTCCGCCAGGAGCTCGCCGTGGGCAAGGCCCGCATGGAGGACGCGGCGGCCCGCCACCGCCGTCTCGCGACTGAGGCCGAGACCCTCTCCAACGAGCAGCAGGAGATCGCCCGCGAGATCGAGCGGGTGGCTGAGCGCCGCGAGCTTCTCCAGGAGGAGCTCGCCGCCGCCGAGGCCCGCAGCGTGGGCCTCCAGGAGGACTTCGAGCGGGCCCAGGCCGAGCTCGAAGCCGCCAAGGCTAACCGCGAGGGGTTGCGCACGGCCAGCGCCGGCCGCCGTGGCCGCCTGGAGCTGCTCGACGAGCGGCTTGAATCGCACGACCGCG
>JAICSG010000709.1 GCA_025937035.1 Thermoanaerobaculia bacterium
CCCGGCGTCCTGGACGACGACGGGGAGGAGGCCGTTGGCGTCGAAGCGGAGATCCTCGATGTTCATTCCCCCTCCTCCCGCACCGGGAACCCGGCCTTGGCGATCACCCTCTTGACGTCTCCCACCGTATACGTCCCCTCATGGAAGATCGACGCGGCGAGCACGGCGGCGGCTCCGGCGGCCAGGGCCTGCGCCAGGTGCTCCGCCTCGCCGGCGCCGCCGGAGGCGATCACCGGTACCGGCACGGCCTCCGAGACCTCCCGGACCAGCGCCAGGTCGTACCCCCCCTGGGTGCCGTCGCGGTCGATGCTGGTGAGGAGGACCTCCCCGGCCCCGCGCTCGACCCCTTCGCGGATCCATCGCAAAGCGTCCAGCCCCGTGGCGTGGCGCCCGCCGCGCGTCACCACCTCCCAACCGCCGTCCCGCCTCTTCGCGTCCACCGACAGCACCACGCACTGGCTGCCGAAGCGGCGGGCCAGCTCGCCGATCAGCTCCGGACGCTCGACGGCGGCGGAGTTGATCCCTACCTTGTCGGCCCCGGAGCGCAGGAGGCGCCGGGCGTCCGCCTCGGTCCGCACCCCGCCGCCGACCGTCAGGGGGATGAACACCTGCTCGGCCGTGCGGCGGACCCATTCGACGTCCGTATCCCGCTCCTCGGGGGCGGCGGTGATGTCGAGGAAGACGATCTCATCCGCTCCCTGTTCCGCATAGCGGAGGGCCGCCTCGGCCGGGTCCCCCTGGTCGCGCAGGTCCTGGAAGCGCACCCCCTTGACCACCCGGCCGGCGGAGACGTCCAGGCAGGGGATCACCCGCCGCGCGAGATCCGTGGGTCCCGTCAATCGCATAGAGCTAAAGCCTCTTCTAGTGTGAACGCTCCCTCGTAGAGCGCTCTTCCCACGATGGCGCCACCGATCTCGGGGATCTGGCGCGCCGCCTCCAGGTCCGACAGGGCGTGGACGCCGCCGGAGAGGAGGGCCGGGATTCCGGAGGTGATCCCCACCCGCCGCGCCAGCTCCAGGTTGGGGCCGGTCATCATGCCGTCGCGCTCGACGTCGGTCACCAGCACGGCCGGGCAGGGCGCACCCATCAGATGCCCGCAGAGGTCGCCGAGGTTTCGCGCCGCCCCCTCCTTCCAGCCGGCGATGCGCACCTCGCCGTTCGCCACGTCGAGGGCGGGGACCAGCCGGCCGGGGAGCTCCTCGGCCAGCTTGCGGAAGGTCTCGACGTCGCGGGCCACCAGCGAGCCGATCACCGCCCGGTCGCAGCCGGCGCCGAGCGCCCAGTCGATCGCCTCGCGGCCGCGCAGGCCGCCGCCGAGCTGGAGGGGGGTGCCCACGGCGGCCATCCGCTCGATCAGCTCGCGCTGCGGCGCCTCCCCCAGGGCGGCGTCGAGGTCCACCACGTGGACGCGCGAGACGCCGGCCCTGGCATAGGACTCCAGCACGGCCACCGGATCATCGCCGTAGATCGTGGCGCGGGCGTCATCCCCCTGGCGGAGGCGGACGGCGCGGCCATGGCGGAGGTCAATCGCGGGGATCAGCTCCATGAGCCATCTCCAGGAAGTTGGACAGCAGCCGTAATCCGACGGAGCCGCTGCGCTCGGGGTGGAACTGCGTGCCCAGCACCCGTCCCCGTCCCGCCACGGCGGCGAATTCGCGGCCGTGGGTGCAGCGGGCCAGGGTGAGCTCGTCCGGCACCCCCTCGGGGGCGTAGCTGTGGACGAAGTAGACGTAGCGGTCTTCCAAACCATTCAATAAAGGATGGTGAGTCACGCCGCGCAGGCGGTTCCATCCGATGTGGGGGACCGGGACGGTCTCCGGCAGGCGGGTGACGCGGCCGGGGAGGAGACCGAGGCCGTCCGTGGCGCCGAACTCTTCCCCTTCCTCGAAAAGGATCTGGAAGCCCACGCAGATGCCGAGCAGGCAGGCCCCGCGATCGAGCGCCTCGCGCAGGGCCTCCTCCACGCCGCCGCGGATCGCATCGCGAGGGGGCGCGAAGGCGCCGACGCCGGGGAGGAGCAGGCAGCGGGCCGCCGCCACCCGCTCGGGATCGGCGGTGATCCCGGCCCGGCCGCCGACGTGCTCGAGGGCGCGCACGAGGTTGCCCAGGTTGCCCACTCCGGCGTCGATCACCAGGGCCTCGTAGCTCATGCCGAGAGGGTCCCCTTGGTGCTCGGCACCTCCGCCGATCCAACGCGCCGGGCCACCGCCTGGCGGAGCGCCAGGGCCGCCGCCTTGAAGGCGGCCTCGGCCGCGTGGTGGCCGTTGCGGGCGGCCAGGATTTCCAGGTGGAGAGTGAGCCGCCCGCGGTCGGCGAACGCCTGGAAGAAATCGGCCACCAGGGTGAGCGGAAACTCGGCCGTCACCCATCCGGAGGCCACCTCGGGCGGCGCCGCGTAGTGGAAGGTGCCCCGGCCGGAGAGGTCGACCACCGCGCGAGCCAGCGCCTCGTCGAGCGGCGCGTAGGAGTGGGCGAAGCGGACGATCCCCCGCCGATCCCCCAAGGCCGAAGCCAGAGCTTCGCCCAGGGCGATCCCCACGTCCTCGACCGTATGGTGGAGATCGACGTGCGTATCCCCCTCGGCCTCCAGGTCGATCCCGAAGCCCGCGTGAGTCGTGAGCGCCGTCAGCATGTGGGCGAAGAAGCCGTTGGGGACCTGGATGCGGCGAGGTCCGCCGTCGAGGCGAAGGGCCAGGCGGATGCGAGTCTCCCCCGTCGTCCGTTGAATTTCCGCGGTCCTGTCTGTCGTAGGGGCGGGGCTTGTCCCCGCCCGGGTGGGGGTAGGGACAGGCAGGGTTTCGCCGCGCAACGCCGCCCGCACCGCCCGCAGCGAAGCCCCCGTTCCCACCGACACCCGCAGGCACCCGGCCAGCCCCGGATACCCGCTCACGTCCCGCACCCGGATGCCCCGTTCCTCCAGCGTCCGCCGCACCTCTTTCGCCTTCTCCGGCGGCGTGGCGCGGATCAGCAGGAAGTGGGCCTCGGACGGGAAGACCTCGAAGCCCGCCTCCTTCAGCATCTCCGCCCACTGCGGCCGGCGGGCCACGATCAGCCGCACCCGCCGCCGCGCCTCCTCCTCCGCC
>JAICSG010000843.1 GCA_025937035.1 Thermoanaerobaculia bacterium
ACAGGATCACAGCGGTAAGGATGCCGAGGAGGAGCGGCGCGGCCTCGAGGATGATCTCGGCGGTCTTCGTGCCGCTCCCCTTGTCCCGATGCTCCGTGCTGTCGAGCTGGCGCACCAGGACGGCCGAGCCTCCCGGCGGCGCGACGAGGAACATCTGCTGGGGCGGCCGGCTGCCGAGGATCGGCTCGGTGGAGGTGACGGCCCCGGCCTCGCCGCCCGTCGATACCGAGACCGTCTGGTCCGCGGGGCCCTTGCCGGCCGGGCTCGCGGGAGAGGGGATGTTCCGCAGGCTCTCTCCCGGCCGGAGGAGGGGCTGGATCAGGGCTCTCTGCTGGGCCGCGCCGAGGGGGCGCTTGCCCTGCATCGAGGTATGGATCGTCTCTCCGGTGCTCCCCCATCGCAGGGCCCAGGGCTCTCCCGAGGGGAGGAAATCGAGGACGAGCTCCCGCGTCTCCTTTCCGGCCCCTGGGAGCGCCGCCTGCTGTTTCGCCTGGATGATCAGCCCGCCACCGAGCGCCGTCACCGCGTCCGGGGTGAGGCCCGCCTCCAGCCGCGACGCCTCGGGATTTCCACTCTCGTCGATCTCGTAGAAGGAGACCCGCGGCTCGCCGGGGGCCAGCCGGGCCCCCGCCCGGCCCGCGAGCTCCCGGAAGCGGCCGGCGTAGAAGCTTGGCTCGGGTAGGCGGCCGGTGTGCCACTTGGCCAGCCACTCCCGGGCGAGGACGATCCCGCCTGCGAAGACCAGGAAGCCGAGGGCGAGCGCGAGGAGAGAGGGGAGTCTGGAAGTCCGTTTCGTGGGCACCTTGCCTATACGGTACGTCATTCCAATCCCGAAGTTGCGGGCCGGGGTTTGCTAGAATCCCGCCTTTCGAGCCGGTCAACCTCTGATTCTGGAAATCCGTCACCCATGACTTCGAAGATCCGTTCCCTGTCCCTCCTCCTCCTCGTGCTCGCCTCCTTCGCCGCGGCGGCGCTCGCCGTGTCGCGGCTCGGCGCCCAGCAGCCGAGCCCCAAGAAGCTGATCATCCTCGGCTTCGACGGCGCCGACGCCAAGCTCACCCAGAAGTGGATGGACGAGGGGAAGCTGCCGAACCTCGCCAAGCTCCGCGCCCAGGGGAGCTTCTCCCCCCTGCGGCCCACGATCCCGTCCCAGACGCCCGTCTCCTGGTCGACCTTCTCGACCGGCCTCAACCCGGGCCGGCACGGCGTCTTCGACTTCCTCAAGCGGGACCCCCAGACCTATAAGCCGGGCTTCGCGGCGGCCGGCGAGGGGAGCGAGCCCTTCCTGTTCGGCAAGAACAACGGCTTGATCCTGGGACTGATCGCGGCGGGGGTGGTGGCGCTGCTCTTCCTCCTGATCCTCAAGCTCTTCCACCTGCGCACCGGCGTGGCCGCGGCGGTCGCCGTGGTGCTGGGGATCGCGGCGGGCGTGGGGGTGGGGACCGCGGCGGGGCGGCTGCTCCCGGCGTCCCGGCCGATCGCCGTCAATTACCAGCACGGCGACACCTTCTGGAAGCTCCTCGGCCACGCGGGCAAGCGGGTGCGGGTGATGCGGATCCCGGTCACCTTCCCGCCCAAGGAATTCGAGCATGGCCAGCTCCTCTCAGGGCTCGGCGTGCCGGACCTCTCGGCCCGCATCGGCAAGCCGTTCTACTTCACCTCCGAGCTCTTCTTCACCCCCAAGGGGAACGGCGACTTCTCCGTCGAGGTGGTCGAGCTGGTGGACAACAAGGGGACGATCGAGACCGAGATCAAGGAGGTCCCCAACAAGCTCTTCCCCAAGAAGGAGGGTGAGACCGAGATCATCAAGATCCCGATGACGCTCACCGTCGCGCCGGACCGCAAGAGTCTGCGCATCCAGACCTCGGGGAACGACATCACCCTGAAGCCGGGCGAGTGGAGCAACTGGGCCCACTTCACCTTCCCCTTCAATTCTCTGATCAAGGTCCAGGGGATCGGCAAGTTCAAGCTGGAGGCGCTCGACCCCGAGATCAAGCTCTATCTCTCGCCCCTCGACTTCGACCCCGAGCACCTGCCCATGGGCTTCGACGTCACCACGCCGGCGAGCTTTGTGAAGGACCTCACCCAGGCGCACGGCCCGTTCAAGACCCGCGGCTGGATGATCGACACCTGGTCCCCCACCGCCGGCACGCTCGACGAGCAGGGCTTCCTGGAGGACGTGAAGCAGACGGTGGACAAGGACAAGGAGATCCTCGACACCGCCCTGGCCAAGGACGACTGGGACGTCATGGTCCACTATTTCGAGTTCACCGACCGGGTGCAGCACATGATGTTCCGGTACTTCGATCCCAAGCATCCGCTCTACAACGCGGAAGGGGCGGCGAAGTGGGGGGGCTCGATCGAGAAGGCCTACGAGGAGATGGACCGCATCGTGGGCGACACCATGAGGAAGCGGCCGGACGCGGCGCTCATGGTGGTCTCCGACCACGGCTTCGCCTCCTTCCGGCGGGGGATGAACTACAACACCTGGCTGGCCACGAACGGCTTCATGACCCTGAATGGGCAGGACGCCAAGCGGAAGAACCTGGAGGACCTGTTCGGCCAGGGGA
>JAICSG010000039.1 GCA_025937035.1 Thermoanaerobaculia bacterium
CCCCATCCCAAGGAGGCGCAGGGCGCGGGCGAATTCCTGCTCGGCGCCGTGGGCCAGCTCTGGCTGGCTGGGGCCGACATCGACTGGAAGGCTCTCCACGCCGGCGAGCGCCGCCACCGGGTGGAGCTCCCCACCTACCCCTTCGAGCGCCAGCGCTACTGGGTCGATCCCCGGACGACCCCTGCAGAGGCCGATCTCTCCGCTGGGGCCCGCAAGGGGATCTCCGACTGGTTTTACGTCCCCACCTGGGTCCCCGCGGTGGCTCCGGACGAGCCCGCGGACGGGGCCCACCACTGGCTGCTGCTCGCGGACGGGCGCGGGATCGCCCAGGCGATGGCCCGGCGCCTGGAGGAACGCGGCGAAGCCGTGGCCCTGGTCTCCCCCGGCGAGGGATACGCGGAGCTGCTCGCCCGCCTGCAGACCGCCTGGGGCACGCCGCCGGACCGCGTGATCGACCTATCGGCCGGTGGCTTCCTCTCCCTCCTCGGGCTGGCGCGGGAGCTGGGGCGGCTGCCCGCCGGCTCCGGCGTCGAGCTGCGGGTGGTGACCTCCGGGCTCCAGGCGGTGGGGCGCGGCGAGGCCGTGACCTCCCCGGAGCAGGCCGTGCTGCTCGGACCGGTGCGGACGCTCCCCCTGGAGCACCCGGGGATCGGCTGCGCCGCCATCGACATTGAGCCGGGCGAGGACCCCGAGCGTCTGGCCGAGCTGCTGATCGCCGAGGCCGCGGCCCCCGCCACCGACCCCGTGGTCGCTCTGCGCGGGGATGAGCGCTGGGTCGAGCGCTTCTCGCCCCTCCCCCTGGGCGCGGTGGACGCGCGCCGGCTCCCCTGGCGCGAGCGGGGGGTCTACCTGATCACCGGCGGCCTGGGCGGCCTGGGCCTGGTGATGGCCGAGGATCTGGCGCGGTCATTCCACGCCCGGCTGGTGCTCACCAGCCGCGGCGGGCTGCCGGAGGATCCCGCCGACCCGCGCGTCCAGAGCGTGCGCCACCTGGAGTCGCTGGGCGCCGAGGTCCTGGTGCTGGCGGCCGACGTCACCGACGAGGCGGCGATGCGCGAGGCGGTCCGCCGCGCCCGCGAGCGGTTCGGCCCCATTCACGGAGCCATCCACGCGGCCGGCCTGCCCGGCGGCGGGGTGATCCAGCTCAAGACCGCCGAGGCGGCGGAGCGGGTCCTGGCGCCCAAGGTCCAGGGCGCCCGCGTCCTGGCCGCGGCGCTCGCGGACGAACCGCTCGACCTCCTCGTCTTCTGCTCCTCCACCTACGCCCTCACCGGCGGTGTGGGCCAGGTCGACTACTGCGCGGCCAACAGCTTCCTCGACGCCTTCGCCCGCCACCTGTCGGCCCGCGGCGTGCGCGCGGTCTCGATCGGCTGGGGAGCCTGGCAGGAGGTGGGCATGGCGGCCGCGGCGCGCGTCGTGACGCCGAAGCCGGCCGAAGTGCCGGCCCCGCCCATCCTGGCCAACACGCCGCTGCTCGACCGCCGCGAGGAGGGCCCGGACGGCGTCTCCTACACCGGCGAGCTGTCGCCGTCGCGCCACTGGCTCCTGGCGGAGCACCGGGTGGCCGGCACGCCCACCCTTCCGGGCACCACCTACCTGGAGCTGGCGCGGGAGGCCTGGAGCCGGGAGACGGGGAGCCGGGAGGTCGAGATCTCCGGCGTGACCTTCGTCAGCCCACTGCTCGTCCCGGAGGGGAGCCGCGAGCTGCGGATCGTCCTCTCCGGCGGCGGGGCCTCCGCGACGCCGTTCCACGCCGAGAGCCGGGCCGCCGGCGGCCCCTGGCAGGAGCACGCGCGCGGCCATCTCGGCCCGCTCGCGGCCCTCCCGCCGCGCCGCGACGCCGCGGAGATCGCCGCCCGCTGCGCCCCCGCCGGTCCGGCCAGTATCCGGGAGACGCCGGCGCACGGGCCGGGGCTGGTGTCCTGGGGACCCCGCTGGCGCAGCCTGAGCGCCGCCCACATCGGCGTGGACGAGGCGCTCATCGAGCTCGAGCTGCCGCCCGACTTCGCCGCCGACCTCGACGCGCTCGGCCTCCACCCCGCCCTGCTCGACGTGGCGACGGCGTTCGGGGGCGGCATGCTGAGCGGCGGCCAGATGCTGCCTGCCTCCTATGGACGGGTGCGCTACGCGGCCCCCCTGCCGGGCTCCCTCCTGGCCCACCTGCACAATCCCCGGCGCGCGGAGGGGGACGAGGAGCTCACCCTGGACGTCACGCTGATGACCTCCGAGGGAGAGGTGCTGGTGGAGATCGAGGATTTCACCATGCGCCGGGTGGCGCGCCGCCGGGAGGCCGCGGCATCTTCCTCCCGGCCCGCCGCCGGGGGCTCCGCGGACTGGATCCGGCCGGGGGAGGGGGTCGAGGCCTTCCGGCGTGTCCTCTCCCGCGGCCGTTTCCCCCATGTGGTGGTCTCGCCGCTCGACCTCGGCAGGACGATCGCCTCCCTGCGCCGGCGGGCCGCGGAGCGCCCGACCGAGGAGCCTGCGGCGCCGGCGGCCTTCCCGCGCCCCAGCCTGGCGACGGAATACATGGCGCCCGCCACCGAGACGGAAACCGTCCTCGCCGGGATCTGGCAGACGGTCCTGGGGATCGAGCGGGTGGGGACCCGCGACAACTTCTTCGATCTCGGCGGGGATTCCATCATCGGCCTCCAGATCGTCGCCCGCGCGTCCGCCGCCGGGCTCCAGCTCACCGCCGATCAGCTCTTCGGGCACCAGACGATCGCTGAGCTGGCGAGCCTCCTGAGCGAGCCCGCCGCCCCGGAGGCCCCTGTTCTCGTCCCCACCGCGGAAGCCGGCGGGTTCGACGCCGACCTGTCGAGCGACGAGCTGGACAAGATCTTTTCCCAGCTCGAATGAGGAAGCCCCTCTCCTTCAGGAGAGGGGTTGGGGTGAGGTCTCACGCCGGGATGGTGATCTCCAGGTAGAGCGGGGTCTCGATCCGGTCCTTCGCGAACGCCTCGCGGTCGGCCGGGTCGAGATCCTCCGGGGCCGGCGCGCCGGTGTCGGCGCGCAGCACGCGGCCGCGGGCCTTCTCCTTCAGCCGCGTCAGGAGCGGGGAGAAGGGCATGTCCCAGCCGTCGGGGTTCCCCCCCTTGGGCCGGTGCGCCATCTGCTCGTCGACCGGGATCATCGCCACCAGGTCCGGCCGCTCCATCAGCTCCAGCCCCTGCGCCCGCAAGGTGGCGTTGTGGCTGGCGTGATGGCCGACCTTGTAGAGGGCGGTGCGGCGCAGGAGGTCCGCGGCGCCGACCGTCCCGGCGCCCTCCCCCGGCCACTGGAGTTTTTGCCAGGAGAGCCAGTTCCCCACCTGGGCGTCGCCGGGGAAGAGCAGCACCTTGCCCCCGGGGGAGAGCTCGATGGCCAGCGCCAGGCTGGTGTTGTTGGTGTCGCTGTCGAGCTGGAGGGCGAGGGTCTCGCCGGCGCCCAGCCAGTCGTCCTCGATCTGACGCCAGTCCTCCTCAGGCGGCTTGCCCGGCTCGCCGAAGTAGCGCTCCTGGAAGAACGGGTCCCCCTTGCCCGCGTCGTAGGTGACCCGGTAGACCTCCTCGAACGGGAAGCTCAGGTTGCGGGTCTCCTTGTCGATGAGGGTCTCGACGGGCGCGTCCGCCAGGATGGCGGCGAAGAAGGCGGCCTCCTGGGTGAGCTGCAGCCGCTGCTCGTAGACCTCGCTCGCCTTATGGGACGGGTCGGAGCGCAGCAGCATCGCCTCGTCCTGGGGCGGCCCCAGCACGTAGACGCGGGCGCCGGAGCCGGGCAGGCCCACCAGCTCGCCCGGCGCGCGATAGCGCAGCGGCTTGCCGCGGCCCAGCACGTAGGCGAGCGCCGCCTCGATCTTCGAGGGCTTGCCGTCCACCCCCAGGTCGCCGAAGAAGCCAAGCACGGACTCCAGAGCCCCGGCCTTCCCCCCGCTGCCGGCCGCGCGCAAGCCCTGTACCGCGCCGTTGAGCGCCTGGATGTGGGTCCGGCGCCGCGCCCGCAGACGGCCGGCGAGCTCGTTGTCGGGGTCCTCCGTCCAGCCCACCCAGACCTCGCCGAATTCGATCTGGTCGAAGACGTCGCGCGCCTGCGCCGGGTCGAAGCCCGAGAGGTGGTCCCAGTGCTGGTGGGTGGCCACCAGCACGTCGATGCGGCCGCCGGTCGAGTCGCGCAGGCTCTCGGCCACCCGGCGCATCTTGTCCGCGGCGTCCTCGGTGCCCATCAGCACGCCGCAGTCGATCAGCATGTAGTAGGGGCGCCCGGTGCCGGTGGCGAAGGCGAGGAGGAAGCAGTCGCCGAGCCCCTGGCGGTACATGCGGACCTTCACGCCGGACTCGGGGGCGGTCATCAGGGCCGAGGGATCAGACAAGGGGCTCCTCCTCGATCGCCAGCTCGCGATGGAGCATGGCGAAGGGCTCGGTCTGCTCCCGCCGCCGGGGGTCGCCGAAGTAGACCGCCTGCGGCGCGATGCTGGCCAGGGTGAACTTGCGTTGGGCGGCGAGCCGGATGTCGCTCGCCATCCCCTTGCCGATGCAGTAGCGCACCGCGCCGCGGTCGAGGTCCACCAGCACCGTACATCCGCCGCGCAGCCAGAAGTCGGGCTCTCCCGGCGGGATCTGCCCCTTGTCGACCTTGGCCTGCTTGTCCGGCATGAGATAGCCGCGCCGCTTCTGGGTGATCTCGATCACCAGATCGGTGAGCGTCTGGCCGTCCGGTCCCAGGCGCCGGGCCGGGCGCACCGAGTGCACCTCGAACACCGGCACGCCGTTCTTGTCACGCGGGATCGAGAGGGGGGCGTCGGCCTGGAGCGCCAGACCGAAGTTGCCGGCGATGGCGCGCACCGGATCCGAGAGCAGCCAGTCGTGGATCTCCCGGCCGCTCTTCTGGGTCTGCTCCCAGATCTTCCGGCGGTCGGTGGTCAGCGTCCAGTCGGGGCGGATGCGGCTGAGGCTCTTCACTCCGGGCAGGAGATTGCGCAGCGCCTCCGCCTCCGCGCCCATGGGCCCGGCCCAGCAGAGGCTCTCCGCCGACAGGCTCCGCACCCCCTGGGGATAGATGCCGCGGCGTCGGAAGGCCTCGATGACGGCGATGCGGTACCCCCGGTCGTCGTCCGGCACGAGATCCCGGTCGGCGGTGACCAGGGCCCGCAGGTAGTCACCGAAGTTGACATCCACGGGCGGGCAGTGGTCGAGGGCACGGATGCACATGGTGAGCACGTGGCTGGCGGAGGCCGCCGCCTCCCGCGCCAGCCGCTCGACCAAGTCGGGGTGGATCTCCCCCTGCGGCAGCACCCCGGTGCCGGCGGTGGCGATGCGCAGCAGGTCGGCGATGCGCGACTTGTAGATGCTCAGGAAGGCGTCGAACACCGCCGCCACCAGGATGGCGCCGCGGGCGTGGGGCTCCCGGGCCTTCTGGATCTCGGCGGGGTCGGGCTCGTTGGGGATCCACTTGCCGGTCGCCTTGTCGGTCTCGCCCAGGGCGTCGCGCAGGGCGCCGCGGCTGCCGAGCGCCTGGCCGAACTGCTGGGCGAGCTGCCCGAGCAGGTTCTGGCTCGCCAGGTCCCCGCGGGTATGGCGGATCTGGTCGCGCAGCGCCGGCGCGAACGAGAAGTGCTGGAACAGGGCCACGATGTCCGCGAACCCTTCGTGGAGCGCCAGGGTGTCGCCGTTGGTCGGCTCGACGAACCGCCGGTGCAGGCCGTCGAGCAGGGCGTGCGTGGTCTCGTGGGCCACCACGTCGTGCGACAGGCAGGTGAACACCGTGCCGCCGGGCAGGTTGTGCCCCGCCTCGCTGGTCGAGGCGGGGAAGTAGCCGAACAGCAGCGCCTTCTTCAGCGGGCTGTAGTAGGCGTTCGCCTCCCGCATCGCATGCGGATAGATCCGCAGGCGCGGCACGAACTGGTACCCCTGGGCGGCGCCGGCCTGCGACCAGAGGACCCGCCGGCCCAGCGCCCGCTCGAAGTTGTGGATGGTGGTCATCGCCACCGCGTAGACCATCTGCTGGTGGAACTGCGGGTCCCCCTCGGCCGGATCGAGGCCGTCCGACGCCAGGATGAATTTCTCGTTGAGATCGACCGGCGCGTAGCAGCAGCGGCTGGCGGGATCAACGTCCACCACCTCCAGGTACTCGCCGACCGGCCCGGGCTTCAGCTCCTCCCAGGGCACCTGGAGGGTCATCTGGTTGATCACCGCCGTCTCGATCTGCCAGCCCAGGCTGGGATCGTAGGCGTAGACCCGCAGCTTGCGGAACGGGGGTGGGCGCCGCGCGGGCGGCTTGATCCTGGACGTCTCGCTGGGCATCGGCGGTCTCGGCTCCTTTCCAGGCTTTCCACTAAATTGCCACAAAATGCCGCCTTCCGCAAACGAAAGCGCCCCGCCCGGAACCCGGACGGGGCGCTTTTTGCTTATGGAGAGATTTCGATCTAGCGGCGCGACATCGCGGAGGCCCGCAGCAGGTAGTAGAGCAGGGTCATCAGCGTCGAGACCACGGCGGCCACGTAGGTCATCGCCGCCGCGTTCAGCACCTTGTCCATCCCCGCCCGCTCCTGGGGCAGCACGACCCCGGTCTCGACCGCCAGCCGCTTGGCCCGCGCCGTGGCGTCGAATTCCACCGGCAGGGTCACAATCTGGAACAGCAGCACGGCCGAGAACAGCAGGGCGCCGAAGTAGATCAGGTTGGGCGCGTGGAAGAACAGGCCGCCGAGCATCACCAGGTAGCCGGCCGAGGAGCCGAGGTTCGCCGTCGGCACCAGGGCCGAGCGCAGCCACATCGGCTTGTACCCCTCGGCGTGCTGGATGGCATGCCCCGCCTCATGGCAGGCAACGCCCACCGCCGCCACCGAATTGGACGCGTAGGTCGCCTCGGAGAGGGCCAGCGTCTTGTTCGCCGGGTTGTAGTGGTCCGAGAGGAAGCCGTTGGTGGGCACCACCTGGACGTCCGTGATGCCGGCCCGGTACAGCATCTCCTTGGCCGCCTGCGCCCCGGTCAGCCCCCGCAGGGTCCGCACCTGGGAGTATTTCTTGAACGCCGAGTGCGTCCGCCAGCTCGCCCAGAGCGAGAGGGCCAGCGCCGGCAGGATGAAAACGAAGTAGGTCGGATCGAAGATCATGGTCTTCCTGTACACCTCCACTCCCTGATAACAGCGGAAGCGGATTTCGCAATTCCGTCCGGTTTCGGATTGATACAGTGGGGGCCGGAAGGAGAAGCCCATGGGGAACGAAGCCAGGATCGCCATCGTGACCGGCGGCAGCCGGGGGATCGGGAGAGGGGTCGCGGAGGCCCTGCTGGGAGAGGGCTGGCGGGTCCGCTTCTGCGGCCGCACGCCGGAGCACGTGGAGACGGCCCGGCGGGAGCTCACCGGAAGATTCGGCGACGCGGTCTCCGGCGCGGCCGTGGACGCCCGCAAGCAGGAGGAGGTCGACCGCTTCGTGGCCGGCGTGCTGGAGCGCGACGGGCGGATCGACTGCCTGGTCAACAACGCGGGCCTGGGAGTCTTCGCGCCGGTGGACGAGCTGACCGGCGAGCAGTGGCGCGAGGTGATCGAGACCAACCTCTCGGGCTACTTCTACTTCCTCCACGCGGTCGCCCCGGCCATGAAGCGGCAGGGGGAGGGGTGGATCTTCAACGTCGCCTCGCTGGCGGCGAAGAACCCGTTCGCGAACGGCGCCGCCTACAACGCCAGCAAGTTCGGGGTGATCGGCCTCTCGGAGGCGGCGATGCTCGACCTGCGCCAATTCGGCGTGCGGGTGGCGGCCATCCTCCCCGGGAGCGTGGCCACCGATTTCTCCCACCCCAAGAGCAAGGAGGGCCAGAGCTGGCGCCTCCAGCCGGCGGACATCGCGTCGATGATCCTCCACCTGCTCACCTACCCGCCTCACGCCCTGCCGAGCCTGGTGGAGATGCGGCCGGCGAAGCCGCCCAAATAGCTAGCTGACTTCGTACGGTGGCGCCGCCTGGAGGATCGCCGGGCCGGTGGGGGCCGGCGCGTTGGGATCGCTCTCCAGGGTGACGATGGCGCCCTTGGTGCCGGCGGGCATCTGCTGGGAGGAGAGGGCCATGGGCTCGCCGGGCCGGGCCGTAAAAGAGCCGGAGCTCACCGGGTGGTCGGCCACGAACCAGAGCTTGTAGACCTGGCCCGCGGGGGCCGGCTGGAGCCCCTGGAGGGACATGTACCAGTGCTGGTGGTCGGCGGCCACGAAGAGCGTGCCGTGGGCGTCCGGCTGGAGCGGCGCCTGGCCCGGCCGCGCCACCGGGCGCATCGGGCTGACCAGCACCGCCCGCGAGCTCACCAGGGAGAGGTTCTGCTGCAGGTCGAAGCCCTCGTTCTCCAGTTGGCGGACGCGGGCGACCGCCCCCTCCGACCGGACGCGCTCCAGGGAGAGCTGGTGCCGGAGGCCGGCGATGGTGGCGCGCTGGGCGCCGACCTGGGAGTAGAGCCAGGCGGAGAGGCCCAGCAGGGCCAAGGCGAGCACCGCGGCGAGCGCCAGCGGCCAGCGGCTGGCGCGCGCGGGCCGGGCGGCGGGAGCCGGCGGGGCCGCCGGGCGGGCGGCGCGCGGCTCCTGGAGGGGCACCGGCGGCGCTACCCGAGCCGGCTCGGCGGCCGTCGCGGTCATCGGCACCGCCGGACGGGCCTCGGCTCCGATCGCCGCCATCAGGCGCGTCTTGACGCCGGCCGCGGGGGCCACCGGCGCGAGCTCGTACGGAATCAGCCCCAGCACCTCGGTGTAGAGGCGCGAGAGGGTCTCGGACGTCTCGTCCAAGCTCACCGCGTCCCGGGGAGCTTCGATCCCTCTCTCCAGCGACTCCAGGGCCGCCAGGATGGTCAGGTCTTCCGTTTGAGCTTCGCCGTTCACAGGAGTTGCCGTATCTCGTCGCGCAGTGCGTTCCGTAGTTTTTTCATCGCCAGCAGCGTTCTCGTCTTGACCGTGCCCAGGGGGAGGTCGGCCTTGGCCGCGATCTCGCTCTGGCTCAATCCCTCATAAAACGCCAATTCAAGAACCTGCCGCTGCTCGTCGGGGAGCTTGGCCATCTCGCGGCCCACCCGCTCCCGCCTCTCATGACTAAATACGTTTTCCACCCCCTCAGGGGATGCATGCTCGACCGGATTTTCTTGCACCGACGTTTCGTGGGTGCGTTCGACCACCTTGCGGGTGCGCAGCCGGTCGATGGCCCGGCTGCGGGTGATCAGGATCAGCCAGGTGGAGACCGACGAGCGTCCGGCGTCGTAACGGCCGGCGTTGTTCCAGACGTGGAGGAAGACCTCCTGGAGGACCTCCTCGGCGTCGGCCACGCTGGCCAGGATCCGCTTGGCCAGGGCCAGGAGCGTCGCCGCGTAACGGTCGTACAGGGCCGAGAGCGCCTCCGGACGGCGTTCCGCCACCTGGCGCAGCAGCGCCACGTCGGTCAGCGGTTCCGTGGGGCTCGATGGGGCGGTGACGGAGCTCATTCCCGGGGGGCGGTCGGAGCCTCGAAAGGCAGCCTAGGATACCATGAAGCCCCCCACCGGCCCTCCGGGCCGAGCCGAAAGAAAGGAACAGGGATCGCATGAACGATATTTCAGGCCGCACTGCAGGACCGCGCCAGCCGGCCATCCGGGTGGTGCTGATGCCCAAGGACACCAACGCCCTGGGCACCATCTTCGGCGGCATCATCCTTTCCTATATCGACCAGGCGGGCGCGGTGGAGGCCCATCATCACGTCCCCCTCCCCGGCCGGCTGGTGACGGTCGCCATGCGCGAGGTGGTCTTCCACTCCCCCGTCTTCGTGGGCGATCTGGTGAGCTTCTTCACCGAGACCCTGCGGGTGGGCCGGACCTCGGTAACGATCCAGGTGACGGTCGAGGCCGAGCGCTCCACCGGCACCGGCCGGGTCAAGGTCACCGAGGCCGAGGTGGTCTACGTCCACGTCGACCGCAACAACCAGCCGGTGCCGATCTCGGCCAAGGAGGCGGTGGGGGCTTAGGGGGCGAACGCCTCGTAGCAGCGCCGGCAGCGGGCCTCGTAGGACTCGGTGTCCCCCACCTGGAGCTGCTCGCCGCCGCCGGCGATGCGCTGGCTGTAGTGGGCGGGCGCCCCGCAGCGCATGCAGACGGCGTGGACCTTGTCCACGTACTCGGCGATGGCGAGGATGCGCGGCATGGGGCCGAAGGGGCGGCGCAGGTAGTCGAGGTCGAGCCCGGCCACGATTACCCGCACCCCGGAGTCGGCCAGCTCGCAGACCAGGTCGATCAGCCCGTCGTCGAAGAACTGGGCCTCGTCGATCCCCACCACCTCGACGCCGGGCTGCAGCTTCTGCCGCAGCTCGCAGCTGCAGGCGACGCTCACCGCCTCCAGCTCCCGTTTGTCGCGGGTGACCAGCCGCTGAGGCCCATGCCGGGTATCCGCCGACGGCGTGAACACCTGGACGCTCTGGCGGGCGATGGCGGCGCGGCGCAGCCGCCGGACCAGCTCCTCGCTCTTGCCCGAGAACATGCCACCGCTGATCGCCTCGATGCGGCCCTCGCGCGGCCGCTCGCTGATGTCGTCCAGGGAGCTCACTGCAACGAAATGGTATCATCCAAGCTCTGATGTCGAAAAAAGCTTTGAGCCGGCGGATCTTCACCTACGACGAGGCGCTCTCCACCTTCCCCCTGGTGCGCGACCTCACCTCGGCCGCCGTGCGCCAGATCGAGGCGCTGACCACCAGCCTCGGCAGCTCCGAGGAGCTCGAAGCCAAGCGCGAGGACCTCGAGGAGGCCCAGGAGAGGATCGTCCATGCCTGGGCCCGCGAGGTGACCGCCATCGGCTGCGAGGTCAAGGGGGTCTGGCTGGTCGACTGGGACAGCGGCGACGGCTACTACTGCTGGCGCTTCCCCGAGCCCTCGATCTCCCACTTCCATACCTACGACGAAGGCTTCGCGGGGCGCATCCCCCTCAATTGAGCCCCTCAACGGGTCTCACCGCCGGCTGGCCTCGGCGTAGAGCCGCTCCAGGCGCTCGGGGGTGAGCCCGGTCAGGCCCTTCACCACGGCGTCCGCGCCGCGCAGCCGGTCCCGGGAGCAGGCGCGGGCCACGCCGAGCGTCGGCAGGCCCACCTCGGCGGCGGCGGCCAGGCCCACCGGGCTGTCCTCGACGGCGAGCACCTCGTGGGGGTGGAGCAGCCGCTCCGGCAGCGGTGGGAGGGAGTTGAAGGCCTCCAGGGCCCGCTCGTAACCTTCGGGGCTGGGCTTCCCCTCTCGCACGTCCCCGGCGGTGATCAGCACCTTGAAATGGTCGAGCAGCCCTTCTTGCCGCAGGGCGCCCTCGACCTCCTCGCGCTGGGCGCCGGTGACCACGCCCAGCATCCAGCCGCGGGCCGCGAGGCCGCGCACCAGCCCGGCCGCCCCGGAGGAGACGGGGTACCCCTCCCGCCGGACCCGCTCCTGGTAGTAGCTCGCCTTGCGCGCGATCAGCCGCATCAGGCGGGGGACGGTCGCCGCCTCACCCCTGGCCGCGAGCGCCGCCGCGAAGCAGGAGCGGTCGTCCAGCCCGAGATAGCGCTCGTAGTAGTCGGCGGCCGAAAGCGCGATCCCCTCCTCGGCGAGCACCCTTTGAAAGAGATCCAAGTGGATCGGCTCGTCGTCGACGAGGACGCCGTTGAAGTCGAAGAGGACCGCGCGCAGCACTCGGGGATGATATCCCGCCGGGATACCCCATCCGTCTGGGGACCCCTGGAATTGACAATCCCTGGACCGGTGTTTACTTTAAAGAGCCTGGACAGGTGTCCCCTGGGGCACGCCAGAGGCAAGGAGCTTTTCATGGAAAATATCGAGCAGGCCCAGAGCCAGACCGCCCAGCCGGCGCCGCCGCAGGAGGACGTGCCCGTCACGCTCACTCCGAAGGCGGTTCAGATGGTCAAGATCACCCGCGAGCAGGAGGGGATCGATCCCGCTCACGGCCTCCGGGTGGCGGTGCGCGGCGGCGGCTGTAGCGGCTTCGAATACGCCCTCGACTTCGAGAACGAGACCCGGGAGAACGACTGGGTCTACGAGCAGGGCGATCTCAAGGTCTACATCGACGCCGTGAGCGCGCGCTATCTGCAGGGCACCAGCATCGACTACGTCCTCGGCAACACCGGAGCGGGGTTCAAGTTCAACAACCCCAACGCGGTCGGCACCTGCGGCTGCGGCTCCTCGTTCGCGGTTTAGGCCAGAGCCCTGCCAGGGGCTGGGAATGAATGGAAGGGCCGGAGGGGGTTTCCCCTCCGGCCTTTCGCTTTCAGCCCCGCACCACCGCCGTCCCGCCCCCCTGGATCTCCAACCGGGTGCCCGGCTCGGCGGCGCGGCGGTGGAGGATGCCGAGGCCGATGGGGCGGCCGAGGGCGGGGGACTCGACCACGGTGGTCGCCGCGCCGGCCTCCCGGCCGTCGTGGAGGAGCGGCGTGCCGGGCGCCGGGGCGGGGCCGTCGAAGATCAGGCCGCGCAGGGTCTTCTGCACCCCCCCGCGGTAGTGGATGCGGGCCACCACCTCCTGGCCGAGATAGCACCCCTTGGTGTAGCTCACCGCCTCGTCGGCGCCGGTTTCCTGGGGGAAATTCTCCGGCCCGAAGTCCACCCCGAAGCGGGGGATGCCGGCCTCGGCGCGCAGGACCTCCAGCGCCTCGGCTCCGACCTGCCGCACCGCCGGATTCTCCAGCAGAGCCTCCTTCAGCATCCTGGCGATCGACGCCGAGACCCAGAGGGTGTACGCCTCGGCCCCGAGACGTCCCGAGCGCTGGAGCTCGACCTCGGTGCTGTGGACCCGGGTCCGGACGTGGCGCCAGTCCCCCGGCGGCGGGAGCTCCGCGCCGTCCAGGGCTTCGGCGGCCCGGGGGCCGATCAGGGTGAGGGGCAGCATGTCCTCCAGCGGCAGCACCTCCACCCGGTCGGCGAGGATGTATTTCTTGAGGTGCCTGGAAACCGCCTCGTCCTGGCCCGGCGGCAGCAGCAGCCAGAGACGGTCCTCCAGCGCCGTCACCACCATGTCGGAGAGGATGCGCCCCTGGTGGCTGGTGACGAAGCCGTACGCCCCCTCCCCCGGCGCGAGCCCCTTCACGTCGCAGGTCACGTAGGCGTTGAGGAAGCGGTGGCGGTCGGCGCCCAGGATCTCCAGCCGCCCCATCCCGGAGCGGTCGGCGAGGCCGCACCCTTCGCGCAGGGCCTGGTATTCCTCCGCGGAAGTCGAAATCGTCGAGGTCATCGTGCTCATGGCTCCAGTCTACAATCCTGGACCATGAGCGAGACGGTCCCCTTCATCCTGCAAGGCCCCACCGCCCTCCTCCACGGCCTGGTCGACCTGCCGGACGAGCCTGGGGAGCGGCCGGCGGTGGTGATCTGCCATGGCTTCAAGGGGTTCATGGAGTGGGCGTTCTTCCCGTCTCTGGCGACCCTGCTGGCGGAGCGGGGGTACGTGGCCGTCCGCTTCAACCTCTCGGGGACCGGCATGCGGCCGGGCGACGAGCTGGTCACCGACCCGGACGCCTTCCGGGACAACACCTACAGCCGCGAGCTGGCCGAGCTGCTGGCGGTGCTCGACGCCA
>JAICSG010000440.1 GCA_025937035.1 Thermoanaerobaculia bacterium
AAATCCCCGCGCCCCTGGGCCTCCGCCTTCGACCGCAAAGGCGCGATCGCCGAGGAGGCCAGGGGAAACTCGGGCGCCTCCTCGCGGATCGGACCCAAGTCCCGCATCACCCGGTTCACGATCCCCCGCGCGGGACGGCCGGAGAAGAGATTGGTCAACGCCGTATGGCGGGCCTCCTCGCTCTTCAGGGCCGCCCGGTGCACAGCGCTGGTGGTGCACTCCGGACAGAGCAGATAGGCCGTGCCGACCTGGACCCCCGCCGCACCCAGCCTCATCGCGGCGGCCACGCCCCGCGCGTCCGCAATGCCACCGGTGGCGATCACCGGCACCTTCACCGCCGCCACCACCCGCGGCACCAGCGCGAACGTCCCCGCCTGGACCGTCAGGTCGCGCGACAGGAAATGGCCGCGGTGCCCGCCCGCCTCCAGCCCCTGGGCGAGGATGGCGTCCACCCCGCGCTCCTCCAGCCAGAGCGCCTCCTCGACCGTGGTCGCCGAGGAGAGGATCTTCGAGCCCCAGGACCGCACCCGCTCCAGCAGCCCGGCCGCGGGCAGACCGAAGTGGAAGCTCACGACCGCGGGCCGGAATTCCTCCAGCACGTCCGCGGCCTCCGAGGAGAAGGGCGCCCGCTGCGGCCCGCCGCCGATGGAGCCCGGGTCGATCCCATGCTCCTGGTAATACGGCGTCAGAAGGGCCCGCCAGGCCGCCTCGCGCCCGGCGTCGAATGCGGGCGGGGTATGGCAGAAAAAATTCACGTTGTAGGGCCTGGAGGTCTGGGACCGGATCGCCTCCAGCTCCTTGCGCAGGGCGTCCGTGCTCAGCATGGCGCAGGGGAGCGCGCCCAGCCCCCCGGCGTTGGAGACCGCCACCGCGAGCGCGCTCCCCTGCACGCCCGCCATCGGCGCCTGAAGAATGGGAAGCTCAATGCCGAGCAACTGTTGCAAGGTTTTCATGGCTTCTATGTCTCACCTTTCATGATCTGAGCCGCCTCGGCGGACGTCCGGACGGGGATCACCTCGAAATCCACCAGATCGGACCAGCCTTGAATCCAGGGATCGAAAAGCGACGCGTCCTCCGTCTCCATGAGCTGGAAGCACGTCCGGAAATCGTGATCGACCCAGCTCGAGACGTACCGCAGCCCCTCGGGCATCAGGCGGCCCCGCTCCCGCGCCCGGCGATAGATCTCCGGCGCGGCACCGTCTTTATATCTCTCCAGGACCATGTAGAGCATGGGTGGCCTCCTCCCGGCGGCCCATCCTAACTCTACTTTGGAGATTACCGGCCGGAGACTGCCGCCCCTTCGGGGCTGTCTCTCACAGGTGGGGGGAGGCCGGGAGAAGAGGGCCGGGGTGATGAGGGTCAACGGACCGGGAACGCCAAAGCTGACAAAGTAGAGCTAACGCCGCCGCCGGAAGCCCACCACCGACCAGGTGGTCCGCGAGAGATCGGCGAATTCGGCGAGATCCGCCGTCGCCGCCTGGCCTTCGGGGGAGGCCCAGTCGGCCTCCATGGTCTCCCGGTCGGCCCAGAACAGCTCCACGATGGCGTCCCACCCGGGGTGCTTGCGCGTCGGGTCGGGGGCGACGAAATTCTGCGTGTAGTGGAGGAGATTCGGCATCGCCTCGGCCATGGGGCCGTGGACGTCCCGCAGGAAAGCCTGAAACTCGCCTTCGCTGAGGTCCGGCCGCCGGTAGAGAACCACCATGAATTTGACCATTGTGATTCCGGAGAGTACCACCAGGCCGCGAACCACGGGGCGGCCCCGCAAGGCCGTCCCTACGAGCTGGCCGCCGTCATTTCTAACAGGGACCTAATGTCGGCCGACGTCGGCCGACATTGGGCGGGAGCCCCACGGGGCTCGTTTTGCCCGCCAAGGATGGGTTTTCAGGCTTGCTCAGGCATGGCACGGTGCTTGCGATTATCCTTCGGCAATGCCGGCAGCAACACGAAATCAGACTTACACAAACCAACTGGCGCGATAGCGCCACAGAAAGGAAGATCTCATGTCCCAGACGTATCAGGTGCTGAGCGCCACCTATGGAGCGCTGGCCGGCGGTAACCCGGACGACACGCAGGCGAGCATCGTCACCCAGGCCCTGCAAAATCAGCTCCCTCCCAACTCAAGCGGTGTTGTCAACATCAACAATTCGACCATGGGAGGTGACCCCTCGCCAGGAAATACGAAGCACTTTGGTGCGATCGTCTCAGTTAACGGCGGTGCACCGCAACCGTTCGCATGCCAGGAAGGCCAGACCATCGACTTTTCCTAAGCCACGCCCGAGCACAGCGGCGGCCCTGCTCGGGCCGCCGCGCCGTGGCGGTCAGGTGCCAGCGCCTGAAGATAGGCTTATTTCGCGGCGCCGGGTTGGACCTCTCGGCGAAAGCCTTGATGATCAGGGCCGGCCTTTCCTCCCGATCACCGAAACGATCGGCAACCCGACGAACGGGATATGACCGATCAGTTGGACCCACCAGCGGGGCCTGAAAATCGGCGGGCGGTGCACCAGGAGAGGAATGACCACCAGCGACATCACCAGCCAGATGAACGGGCCATAGACCGAGGCCACCTTCAGCGGTCCGAGCGGCGACCGGACCAGGTCCCGGAGCCGGGGCCACCGCTCATAAAGGATCAGAAACACCGTCGACCATCCGAGGGCGACGCCGAAATGCATCAACACGCCGATGGCCGCCGTCCTGGCGCCGCCGTCGAGCGCCGACGGCCCCAGCAGCGTCGAGGCCACGCCCTGGAATACGCGCTCCGGATTGGATTGGTAAAAGAAGCTTTGAATGCTCGCGAAGAGCCCGTCGACGATACCGGTCAGGAGGCCGGCGAGCAGGATTCGGGACAGGGCCGAGCCGGGGCGGCCCACGGCTTGAGGGCTGGTCATGCGGAGATGGTACTGATTCCGGGTAGCAGGGTCCATACTCCGGGCCCGGAAGGTCTCCCCTCCGGGCCCGGCGGATATCAAACGGGAGCCGCCATGCTCGGGCACTTCTCGATGGCGATCGCCTGGATCTCCTCCTTGTAGTAGGGATAGGAGCCGAGGAAGCTGTAGCCGTTGCGGACGTGCGCCCAGGCCGCGAGCTTGAACGCCAGCGGGCAGGTGCCGTTGATGGCCAGCGCGGTCACCGGAATCGAGGAGGTCTGCGAGACCGTGGGGATTCCGGCGTTATAGGTCTGATCGAAGAGGGCCACCGGGGCCTGGAATCCCTTGATGTACTCCAGCTCCCAGGCCCGCAGCCGGCCGTTCTTCTCCGTGAGGTCGACCTTGAGATCGATCGCCAGGTTGGGCTTCCAGGTGATCACTCCCGTGGGCGGCGCCGTGATGTCCAGATCGATCTCCGGTCCGTTGTTGTTCACTCCCAGGATCAGATCGCAATGGGTCATCACGGGCAGCGGGGCGGCGGGGATATTGGCCTTGGTGCCATCGCGATAGTCGGCCGCCAGCGAGTTGCCGTTCTCTGAAAGGGTGGGGAGCTGACGCGGAAGGGTGGAGCCGAAGGCCTGGGCTGTCTCAGCCCAGGCTCTTATACATATCTCCTCTCGATGACCTCCCCAGAGGAACCGTAGAGACGTCCCAGCCCGTTTCAGCACGGCCATCGCAGGCCACCCACGTCGGGACGTCTCTTCGGAGGGCATACCCTGGCGGTCTTCCTGGTCTTTCCGGGGCACGCCATCTCCCCATCGGCGCATGTAGCAGGCGTAGGTGGCCTCGGAAGGGAGACGTCCCGCCTTTGGAGGCCTGCGGTCATTGTGCTGAAACGGGCTGGGACGTCTCTACGGTTCTGCTTTGCCAGATGGGGCCTGGGACGAAATTTCTCTAGGGGGCTGGACGACTGTAACAGGGCGAGATTCCCAGGTCGGCGAGATGACCGTGATTCATAAGAGCGCGCTGATCGTGACGTAATATCCGTCCGGATCCCGCAGTGAAAACTCCCGGGTCTGAGTGTTCGGATTCACGTGCGGCTCCTCCTCGAACCGGCCGACGAGAGCGCGGGCCTGTTGAAGCACCTGGTCGAAATCATCGACGCGGAAGAACAACAGGAGGCCGTTGCCAGGGGTCCCATGGTCCGGGCTCGTCAAGGGGGGATGCTCGTGCGCGCCCCACGCGTGGAGGCAGAGCAACACGGTTCCATCCGTATCCAGGATCTGGCCAAAGTGGTCATGGGCCGGAGGCATAGCCGGCTGGCCGAACAGCGACTGGTACCATTTGAAGCTGCTTGGAACGTCTTTGACGCCGATGATTGTCCAGGTGCGTTTCATCGTGTTTCCGTTGTCTGGCTAGCGGGATACCAATCAGCGGCGAAGCCGCGCTGGTGCGGATTCCGTCTGCTCGACCGCCGGATCGGCCGTACTACCGATACGTGATACGTTGGGGCGCTTGTATGACCCTTCTCTTCTTCCGTAACGGCTCCAATTCTACTCCGAACGCCTCCGCATGGCCAAAAGCTCTCGGGGGAGATCGGGGGCCGAGCCTGCCGGGCCACCAGCGGCGGGTGCTGACAG
>JAICSG010000838.1 GCA_025937035.1 Thermoanaerobaculia bacterium
CCAGCAGGCGGTCGATGCCGTACTCGCCGAGGAGCCGGCCGTGCTCGTCGCGCCCCTGGGTCTCGCAGATGCCGTCCGTGTAGAAGACCAGCATGTCGCCGGGCTTCATGATCACGAAGCCCCGCTCGTAGGTGGCGTCGGGGAGCGGCCCGAGCACCGGCCCCCCCTCCTCCAGGTAGCGCACGGTGCCGTCCGCCGAGACGTGGAACGGCGGCGGATGCCCGGCGTTGACGTAGATGAAGACCCCGTTGAGCTCCAGCTCGCCGTAGAACATCGACACGAAGCGGCTGGTCAGGGTGCTCTGGTGGATGATGTTGTTCATCCGCTCCACCGTGCGCACGATCTTGAAGTCGCGCGCGAGGCCCATCCGCAGCCCCATGTAGATGTCGCGCACCTGGAGGGCGGCGGGCAGGCCGTGGCCGGAGACGTCGGCGATGGCGAGGCCGAGGATCTTGTTGGTGAGGGGGATGTAATCGAAGAAGTCCCCACCCACCTCCTCCATCGGGTCCGAGCGGCCGTAGATGTCGAAGTCGCCGTACTCCGGGGGGCGCCGGGGCAGGATCGAGGCCTGGATCTTGCGCGCCTGCTCGAAGATCCCCTCCATCTTGTCGCGGCGGATCTTCTGGTTGACGCTGTGGCGCAGGATGCCGAGCGAGAAGAGGATGTCGTCGCGGTCGTGCCCCGGGGCGACGTTGAAGGCGAGGATGTACTCCTCGCTGCCCACCTCGATGGCGGCGAAGCGCTGGACCCCCAGGAGGTTCTCCAGGTTGCGGTCGATGTTCGGGTCCTCGGCGTCCATATAGACGGTCCCCTGCTCGAGCAGGAGCTGGATGGGCGGGTAGGAGATCGGCACCTTGAGCCCCTGGGGGACCTCCTTGGCGTCGCCGAAAGTGGCCTGGAGCACGTAGTAGGCCCCGCGGCGCTGGTACAGGCGGCCGCCGTAGATGCCCAGCTCGTCCTGGAACTTGTCGATGATGATCTCGAGGAGGGAATGGATCGTCGAGCCGACGTCCTCGGCCCGCTCCATCGCCGCCACCGCCTGCTCCACCTTCTTCATCAGCCCCCGGTAGTTGACCGGGCGGGCTTCGGACGTCACCAAGGGCAATCCTCCTCGCGGCGCATTCTAACCGAGTCGCCTCGTCAGCCCGCTTTGATCAGCCATTATCGATGAGCGCCATGACGATCCGGTCCTGGGCGCCGTGCGCGTCGATCCGGCTCCCCTCGAGGACGATCGAGAAGGCGTAGGTCTTGCCCGACACCGCCTTGGCGTACCCCGAGAGGGCCGAGACCCCGTTGAGAGTGCCCGTCTTGGCGAAGACGTTTCCCCGGTAGGGCGGCGCCGCCAGCCGGCGCTTCCAGGACTTCATGTCCTCGCCGCCATAGGGGAGCGACTGCACGAAGACCGCTCCCGCCGGGTGGAAGAACATGTGGCGGAGCAGCGTGGTGATCGCCCGCGGCGACGCCTGGTTGCTGCGGCTCATCCCCGAGCCGTCGACGAGGTGGACGCTGCCGGGGGGAGCGCCCATGGCCGCCACCAGCTCCTCGATGGCCCGGGTCCCCGCGCTCCAGCTCCCCTCGCCGCAGCGGATGGCGCCGAGGAGCTTGGAGAGGGTCTCGGCGTAGAAGTTCTGGCTGTGCTTGTTGGTGGTCGTGATGGCGGTGACGAGATCGCTCCGGTGGACCGCCACCCGCTCCCAGACCGCCCCGGGGAGCTGCGCCACGGGCCGGATCTCGCCGTCGATGGCGATCCCCTCCTCGGCGAGCGCCGCCCGCAGGCCGAGGCCGAAGTAGAGCACCGGATCGGGCACCGTCACCCAGGTCTCGAACGGACCGGAGCCGGCGTCGATCGAGCCTCGGACGGTGAGCAGGTCGCCGGTCCGCCCCACGAACAGGCGGGTCCCCCGGCGCTTGGAGGTGGTGGCGGCGGCGTTGTCGATGCGGACGATGGGCACCGGAGGCACCGTCTCCACCACCGCCAGTCGCCCCGGCTGCCCCGGCCAGACCCGCACCAGGATGCAGTTGTCGCTGAAGGCGAGGGAGGCGATGGGCGCCTCGTACCAGTCGGTGAGCTGGTCGCGCGGCCACTCGGGGTGGATCTGGGTCGGCTCGAACATCCCGGAGGCCAGATAGAGATCGCCCGTGATCCGCTGAATCCCCCGCGCCCGCAGGGTCGCCGCCCAGGGGCGGAACGCGCCGTAGGGGTCCCCGCCGTACTCACGGCCCGAGATCTGCGGATCGCCGGCGCCGATCACGCCGAGGTCGCCATGGAGAGCGTTCTGGTCCACCGCGCCCCGCATCACGAGCCGGGTCTCGAAGAAGTAGCCGGGCCCGAGGACGTCGAGGGCCGTGGCGGTGGTGAACAGCTTGCTGTTCGAGGCGATGACCCGCGGCTCGTCGGGATTATGGGAGAAGACCGTCTCGCCGGTGTCGAGCTCGACGATGTTGACCCCGAGCGCCCGCGTCGCCGCGGCCGTCCGGGCCACCTCGGCCGCCAGGGCCTGATCCAGGGGAGCCGCCGCCGCGAGGGCGGGAGCGAGGAGGAGAACGAGCAGGAGGAGGACGGCGGGGATCTTGGGTCGGCGGCACATGGCCGCTTAGTCTAACCGG
>JAICSG010000247.1 GCA_025937035.1 Thermoanaerobaculia bacterium
CCTTGCCCTCGCGCGGCTCGATCACCACCAGCGTATTGCCGAGCAGCGCGAACGCACCCCCGGCGCGCACCTTCCCCGCCTTCTCCAGCCGCTCCATCTGGGCCCGGTTGGCCGAGATGAAGACCCCGGCGGGAGCCCCGGCCTCGATCTGGCGGGCGAGGTCGTTCGAGCCGGCGTAGTTGAAACGGACCGGTCCGCCTCCACCCGCCTCATAAACCTTGCCGATCTCCGTCAGAGCGTCCGAGAGCGAGGCCGCCGCGAAGACGAGGGTCTCCTGTTTCTGAGCGGCCACCGGAAGGGCAAGGCAGAAAACGAGAATGGCGCTGAGCCAGCGTGCGATCATGGCGTTCCTCAGAGTATCCTCAAAACAGGGCCTGGAGACGCAGCAGGATTTTATTCTGCGCATCGCTGTTTCCGGGCAGATCCGTGCGCATGTAGTCGAGCTGCAGCTTCAGGTTGTTCCCCTTGATGTAGTAATTCAGCCCAGCCGTGCCGGTGCTCACCTCGTTGCTCGCGATCGAGCGCGAGGGGTCGAACGTCTCATATTTGATCACCGCCTGGAGCTTCTTCGGCACCAGGAACACTCCGGCCTGCGCGTACCAGCCGTCGGAATCGAAGCTCGCCGCCGGCCGCCGGTTGGTGGGCTCGAAGCGGACCCGCAGATACTCCGCCCAGAACGAGACGGGGCCGATCTCCACCTGGCTGTCCACGCCGTAGCCGTGGCGCTTGCCGGAGAAAAGGCCCGCCTCGAAGCCGAGATCGGGGAGCGACAGAGAGGTGTCCTCCGATTGGAAAACATTTCCGCCGACCGACCACGCCGCCGGGCCGCTCCCCTTCCAGGGGGTGACCGCCAGCCGCCCCGCCCACAAAAACTTGCTGTTGTCGTTGGCGCTGTTGTTGACGCCGTTGCCGTTGAACACGCCCACCGCGTAGGAGAGGCGTTTGTCCAGGAGCTCCCCACCCACCTGGGCCCCGAGCTGCCGGCTCAGCGTCAGCCGGTCGTTGACCAGGCTGCGCTCGATGGTCAGCAGGCGCGGATCGGCGTAGAGCTGCTCGAAGCCGAACGGCGTCTTGAATTGGCCGGCGCGGACGTTGGCGAAGGCGTAGCGGTTCCAGTTGACGTAGCCGTCCGTCATCTGGGCCCGCAGCCCGTTGGTGCTGCCGAGGGTCCCCGCGAGATCGAATTCGAGGCGGAAATCGAATTGCTCGGCGAAGGCGCCCGTGGCGTTCAGGCGGGCCCGTCGCAGGTAGAAGCGGTCCTCGCCGGTGGCCGGAAACCGCGAATCCCCCCGATCGCCGTCCTCGAATTGGACCTGGAGCAGGCCGCCGAGCGTCAGCGACGCCTCGCCGCCCGCGGCCTGCACGGTGATGCTCCCCTTCTCCTGGCCGAAGGCGGCGACCGCCATCAGCGCCAGGACACAGCTCGACATCACCCCGCGAAGATACACGGGCTTCATAGGACGGCCTCGGCGATCGTGCCGGTCCGGCCGATCTGCTCCAGCAGGGCCACCTTGCCGGGACCGAGAGCGATCTCCTCGCCGTGCAGGACCCGCAGGCGGGGCTTGAGCTCGTTCATTTCCGCTTCGCCTACTCCGTGAATTCCATGAGAACGAAGTCTCTCGCTCCCGGTGGTCCGGCGATATAAAGGCGGCAGCGGTCCTCTCGCGTCACCTCGAGCTGAAACTTGAGGAAGGGGCAGCAGAGGCGCTCCAGTCCCAGGAGCTCGCCGAGCTCGGCCAGCTCAGCCGGGTCCGCCGGCAGGGAGAGCCAGACGCCGTCGTCCGTCTCGGCCTCCCGGGCCCACCGGGCGCGGAATTTCCGCAGGAGCTCCTGCTCGCGCCGGCGCTGGGTCTCGTTCAGGCGCGAGAGATCACAGGCGATGGGAATTTGTTGATCGATCATCCGGCTCTCTTTTGTCCTGGTCAGTGAGCTTTGCTTTTGGAATTCTTGGCCGCCATCTTCTGGAGCGCTCCGAGCACGGAGTTGCTGGCCAGAAGCGGGGGCCCCAGCGGATGCGCGCCGTTGATGTCGGGGCCGTACGCTTCCGCGATGTAGGCTCCTCCATAGGTCAAGACGGTCACCCGAAAATGATCCCTCTCCAGTCCGGACGATTGGTGTTGAGGAGAAACCGGAGCGCTCTTGACCAGAGGCGCGGCGGCCCGCAAAAGATCCTGAATCGCCTTGGCGATCTCAGGGTCGCTCCCCGGCGACTCCCAAATCGTCACGGCGCCCTGTCCGCCCAACCAGCGCGCCCGCCCATCCTCATAGACGGCGAGCGTGCCGACTCCAGACTCCGCAAGGCTCAGCTCACAGACGACGCCCCGCACCTTATCGGCGGACTGCGGGTCCGGCCGCTCGCCAAGGTCCCGCAGGGCCCTCCACGCCAGAAGCCGGATCCGGGTTTCCGGGTTGTCCAGGAGCGCCCTCAGGTCCTTCCTGGCCTCTTCGGCCTTGCCCTGACGCACTTGGGATTGCGCTGCCGCGAGCCGTCCGAAAGGGCTGTCGGCGGGCTGTTTCTTCTGGCTGGCGAGCTCCGCGCTCTTCTCCAGCGGGGCATCGGCGAAGAGCAGCTCCTTGAAGCTCTCGAAACCCGCCGGCCCGCTCGGGGCGGGCTTTCCCTGCGGCGGAGCCATCGGCTGGGCCTCCGCGCGGGACCCGCGAACGAAACGGACGGCCAGAACGAGGACGACAAGCACGACCAACGTGGCCAGGATTCCGGCTTTCATCAGCTCTCCCCCTGATCAGACAGACGTCTCGGAAGCTGGTGCCGGGATTCTAACGCGTCCACCCGCCTCCGGCTCGTTCTCCCAAATTAGCGCACCACCTAAAACGTATACGCCCCCTCGTTCCCGGGCGGCGCTCACTCCTCCGGCTCCACCCGCGCCCCCGCCTCGATCCACGCCCCGTCAGGAATCTTGATCCCTTGTCCGATCAGAGCGATATTGCCATCCCGTTCGCCGATCACCGCCCCCGTCCCCACCTCCACGCCGACGTCGAGAATGGCCCTTTCGATCCGGGCTCCGGAGCGGACGACGGTCTCGTGGAGGAGGATCGAATCGCGGATCTCGGCCCCGGGCTCCACGATCACCCCGGGGGCGAGCACTGAATGGTCCACCCGGCCGGCGACGCGGCAGCCGGAGGCCACGAAGCTGCCGTCGACGCGCGCCGCCGCGTCGATCCGGGCCGGGAGGCGCTGCGGGCCGGTGGTGAGGATGGGCCAGCCCGGATCGTCGGGCACGATCGGCGGCTCGGGCGCCAGAAGATCCATGTGTCCCTGCCAGTAGCTGTCGACCGTGCCGACGTCCCGCCAGTATCCCTCCAGGCGGAAGTCGAAGACGTTCCCCTCCGCCACCAGGCGGGGGAGCAGCTTGTCGCCGAAGTCCTTGAGGGACGGGCCGTCCTCCTCCTTGTCTTTTCCCTTGTCTTTTCCGCCCTCCGCCGCGAGCGCGTCCAGGGTGTCAAGGAGCTTGCGGGCATCGTAGGCGAAGACCTCGGTCGTCACCAGATCGCTCCTGGGGGATTCGGGCTTGTATTCGAAGCCGGTCACCCGCCCGTCGCCACCCACCTCGACCACCCCGAAGCGGCACGCCTGCTCGCGGGGTACCCGGGTGGAGACCAGCGTCAGGTCGGCCTTTCGATCGCGATGGCGGTCGAGCACGTCCCGATAGTCGAGCCGGTAAATGTGATCGGAGCTGAGGACCAGGAGGACGTCAGGATCGAATTCGCGGATCAGCGTGCGCTGACGCCAGATCGCGTCGGCATTCCCTTGGGCGAAGCCCCCCTCCTCCTCGCCGTGCTTGCGCTGGTTGGGCGGCAGGACCTGGAGGCCGCCGTAGGTGCGGTCGAGATCCCAGGGCCGGCCATTCGAGAGGTGCTCGTTGAGCGAGTGGAGCTCGTACTGCTCGACCACCCAGACGTCCGAGAGGCCGCTGTGGACGCAATGGCTCAGCGGAAAGTCGATCAACCGGTAGACCCCGGCGAACGGCGTCACCGGCTTCGCCCGCTTGCGGGTCAGGGTTTCGAGCCGGCCGCCCGTGCCGCCGGCGAGGATCAGAGCCAGAACCTTCTCGCGCGCCATCGCCAGACCTCCCGGGGAGCGGCGATGCAAGGGGCGGGCCTCGGGGCTCAGCGGGAGGTGGCGGTCATCCGGGTCGCCTCGAGGTGCGCCGTGAGCTCTTCCTCCGAGGTGAGGCACAGGCCGAGGTCCCGCAGCAGGCCGTCCTTGATGTCGTAGACCCAGCCGTGCACCGCCAGCTCCTGGCGCCGCGCCCAGGCGTCCCGCACGACCGTCGTCTTGCTGACGTTCACCACCTGCCGCAGGACGTTGAGCTCGCACAGCCGGTTGTGCCGCTGCGCCTCGGGCAAGGCGTCGAGCTCCGCCTGGTGCCGCCCGCGCACGTCCTGGACGTGGCGCAGCCAGTTGTCGCAGAGCCCCACCCGGTCATCCCGCAGCGCCGCGAGCACGCCGCCGCAGCCGTAATGCCCGCAGACGATGATGTGGCCGACCTGCAGGACGTCCACCGCGAACTGAATCGTCGAGAGGCAGTTCAGGTCGGAGTGAACCACCACGTTGGCGATGTTGCGGTGGACGAACATCTCGCCGGGGAGCAGGCCCACGATCTGGTTGGCCGGCACCCGGCTGTCCGAGCACCCGATCCAGAGGTACTGCGGGGCCTGCTGATGGGACAGGCGCTTGAAGAAATCGGGGTCCTGCCGGGTCATCTCGGCGGCCCACGTACGGTTCTTGGCGAACAGGTGGCTCAGCACACGCATTTCGGGGTCCCCAGGAGCAAAGCCGTTCTCAGGACGGCGGCCTCAGCCTATCAGAGAAGGGCCGGCAGGCCACCTTCCCACTTTTTGGGCTCTACCGCGGCGGTGCCGCCTTGTCCTGACAAGACCGGTGGCGCACGTTGTGATAGCGCATCACCGAGGCTCCCTGCTGGACCACGAGGGTCTTGCCTTCGAAGTGGTAGCTGCTCTCGGTCCTGCCATAGCCGACGTTGGTCGCGAGCTTGCCATCGGAGGCCGTGTACCAGCCTCCATCGGCGGCATAGACGGGCAGGATCAACAGGAGGATCATGGACCGCCCCCTGAAAGTGCAATCGCAGTTGTAGGTGAGGCTCTCGGAGCCCGGGCCGAGTTGCGACATGTGGACGCCGGACATCCACGTTCCGATCAGGCGGTCGTCGCGGTCGCAGGGCAGTTGCGGCGGCTTGGGCCTCCCAGGAGGCACCCCGGTATAGCAACCTCCGAGCGCACATCCCCCGAGACCTAGAATCAGGAAAACGATCGCGCCTTTCCTCATCGACGTGGTCCTCCACGAGCCGGATGGGGAATCGAGCTCGGATATATCTCCTCCACGACCACGCGTTCCAGCGTTCTACTCAGGCATCTTATCAGGTCCGGCGTACCCCATTCGCCTCGCGAGGCGGGCCATGTACGCCGAAAGGCGAGCCTTCACAGATCCGGAACGAACGGCGCGCGCCGGATCTTGCGCGGACTGGAATCCGGCGTGGCTCACCCGCGCCGCGAGGCGAGCCTCACAGATCCGGGGCGCGAGGCTCACGCCGGATCTTGGACGGCTCGGAATCCGGCGTGGCTCATCCGCCCCGCGAGGCGAGCCTCACAGATCCGGGGCGCGAGGCCCGCGCCGGATCTTGGACGGCTCGGAATCCGGCGTGGCTCATCCGCCTCGCGAGGCGAGCCTCCCACGCCGCGAGGCGAAAGCCTCACGACCCCCAACGCTCCGGCCGGTCCGTCCGTATACCAGAACGCCTCGAGAAGCTCGCTCCAGGATCCACCCCCAGAGGCTGAAGCAGATCTTTGACAACTGAATGCTTTGCCCAGGGGGGTTGATACGGGCCCATCCTCCTGGTCCCTCCTTGGCTGCCATCCGTGTGCGGGGGCGGATGGCAGCCCTATTCCCACCCTACACCCCCGGAAATCCCGGGCCCCCACGGGCACGTTAAGATGTCTGTCATGGACCGCCGCCTCTCTCCCCTGCTCGCTCTCGCCCTCCTGGCCACCACCGCCGGCTGCGACCGCCGGAACGTGGCCGCCGAGATCCCTCCTTCGGCTCCCGCGCCCCGGCCCGCCGCTCCGGCCCCGGCCCCCGCGGCGGCCTCCCCGGCTTCGGCGCCCCGCCCGGGGTGGATCGGCGTGGTGGTCGCCCGCGAGTCGGTGGACGTGAAGGCGGATTCGCAGGGGCGGTTGCAGACGGTGCAGGTCTCGATCGGGGATCACGTGCGCAAGGGGGATCCGATCGCAATCCTGGACACCAGCCTCGCGACCCAGGACCTGGAAATGGCCCGGTCGGTGCTGCGCGGCTCTCAGGCGGACGAGCAGAGGGCGCTGGC
>JAICSG010000089.1 GCA_025937035.1 Thermoanaerobaculia bacterium
ACATCCGCAGCAAGAACTACGGATTACGGGAGAGCGCCCGCCGCATGGCGATCAACGCCCGTATCCAGGGCACGGCGGCGGACATCCTGAAGCTGGCCATGATCGCCGTCGACCGCCGCCTCCGCGACGAGCAGCCCGGCGCCCGGCTTCTCCTCACCGTCCACGACGAATTGGTGCTGGAGGTCCCCGAGGAGCAGGCCGAGGCCGTCGCGCAGATCGTGAAAGCGGAGATGGAGGGGGTGGTGGATCTCAAGGTGCCGCTGGTGGTGGACGTGGGGTGGGGGCGGAGCTGGTATGAGGCGAAGGGATAGGGGGTGGTCGGAGGACCCGCCCTTTTAGGGCGGACCCACCGCCACCCGCCCCTCCTTCACCACCACCACCGGCTTCTCGATCGCCGAGATCTCCGCCAGCGGGTCCCCCTTCACCGCGACTAAATCGGCCACGTACCCCGGCGCGATCCGCCCCAGGTCCTTCCCCCTTCCCAGAACCGCCGCCGCGGTCGCCGTGGCGGCCCGGAGGGCCTCCTTCGGGGACATCCCGTAGGCCACCATCAGCTCGAGCTCGCGGGCGTTCTGGCCGTGGGCGAAGACGCCGACGTCGCTGCCGTTGGCGATGGTGACTCCGGATTTGAGCGCCCGGGTGAACATCTCGCGGGTCTCCTTGATGCGCTGGGGCTCGGGTGTCCCCGGCTTCCAGCCGGCGTAGCGGGAGACCGCCTCGGAGGCGGTGAGGGTGGGGATCAGGGCGACCCCCTTCTGCTTCATCAGGGCCAGGAGATCGTCGGTCACATAGGTGCCGTGCTCGATCGTCCTCACCCCGGCCAGCACGGCGCGGCGGATCCCCTCCTCGGTGTAGGCGTGGGCGGCCACGGGGAGGCCCGCGCTCCGCGCCTCGTCCACCGCGGCGGCCATCTCCTCCTGGGTGAGGGTGGGGGTGGTGATCCCCGGACGGCGGCGGTAGTCGGCGTAGACCTTGATCCAGTCGGCGCCGGCGGCGATCTGCTCGCGCACCACCTTGCGCATCTCGACCGGACCGGTCACCTCCTGCGCCCCCTTCGGCACCTCCCAGCGGGGATCGAAGCCGGAGGGCCCGTAGCAGCCGGTGGCCACGATCGCCCGCGTGGCGGCGAAGACGCGCGGCCCGGGGATCATCCCCTGGGCGATGGCGTCCCGCAGGGCCACGTCGGCGTAGCCCGCCCCCTCGGTGCCGAGGTCGCGCACGGTGGTGAACCCGGCCTCCAGAGTCGCCCTGGCCGCCGTCACGGCGCGGATGGTCCGCAGCTCCAGAGACTCCTTGAGGACCTGGTCGTCCCACGGCGTCTCGTCATAGGGGTGGAGGAGGAGGTGCGAGTGCATCTCGATCAGGCCGGGAATCAGGGTCAGGCCCGTGAGATCGATTTTTTGCGTCCCCACCGGAGCCTGGAGGGTACCGGTGGCGCCGATGGCCGCGATATGGCCGTTCTCGACCAACACGTCCCGGCCGTCGAGGAGGCGGTCCCCTGAAGGGTCGAGGACGCGGGCGCCGGTCAGCAGGAGCGGGGTGGGGGGCGGCGGAGCGGCCGGCGCGGCGAAGGCCAGCGCGGCCAGGAGGAGGATCAGGACCGCGGCGGCTGGGATCTTCAATGGTAGCCGGCTCCCGGATAGAGAAGGTTGAGCGCCAGGGTCTGCAGGGGATCGGAGATCGCCGGGAAGACCCGCCAGGCCAGCAGCAGGCCGATCATCGAGAAGACCGGCTGGCGGATGAGGTTGTGGAAGCTCCGGGCCGCGTCGTCGCTCATGAAGCCGGGCAGGATGGCGCTGCCGTCGAGCGGCGGCAGGGGGAGCAGGTTGAAGGCGAAGAGGATGAGGTTGAGCGAGAAGAGGACCGAGAGCGGGATCACCGCTCCCTGCGCCCAGCTCCCATCGGCCGCGGCCGTGACCGCCGTGAAATTGGCGATGTCCGGAGCGTAGAAGACGCCGGACCAGACCCCGGCGCGGATCAGCAGGCCGGCGATCAGCACCAGCAGCAGGTTGGCCGCGGGGCCGGCGGCGGCCATCAGGGCGGCCCGCTTGGGGTGCCGGTGGGCCCAGGAGGGGTCGTAGGGGGCGCTCGCCCAGCCCATCATCCAGTGGGTGGCCGCGAAGGAGACCAGGGGGACGAGGAGCATCCCCACCGGCTCGCGCCGGATGTGGGGGAGGGGGTTGAGGGAGACCTGGCCCCCCTCGTAGGCGGTGGGGTCCCCCAGCTTCAGGGCCGCGAGGGCGTGGCCGGCCTCGTGGAGCGTGGTCGAGAAGACGAAGACCACGAACCAGGTGAGGCCCTCGATCAGCAGTTGGGGATTCACGCGCGGCTCAGGTACTTGTTCTCGCGCGTGTCGATGATGATCTTCGTCCCCACCTCGATGAAGGGGGGCACCTGGACGGTCAGCCCGGTCTCCATCTTGGCCGGCTTGTACGAAGCGCTGGCGGTCGCCCCCTTCATGCTGGGCTCGGTGTCCACGACCTCCAGGGTCACCGTGTTCGGCAGGTCGATGCCCACCGCGCGATCCTCATAAAAATCGATCTGGATGACCGTGTTGGGGAGCAGGTAGAGCATGGAGTCGCCGAGCGTCTCGTCGTCGAGGGTGATCTGCTCGTAGCTCTCCTGGTTCATGAAGTGGTGGCCGGAGGGGTCGGAGTAGAGGTACTCCATCTGCTGGGTGTCGAGGATCGCCCGCTCGACCTTCTCGGTCGAGCTGAAGCGGTGCTCGAAGCTGTTGCCGTTGCGCAGGTTGCGCATCTTGGCCTGGACGAAGCCGCGCAGGTTGCCCGGCGTGACGTGCTGGGCGCTCATGACGCGGCAGACGTCACCCTCGAAGAGGACGCACATGCCGACGCGCATTTGACTCGCTTGGATCAAGGCTCGATCTCCCGTATGTGTGCTTTGGTATGGCGAAGCCGGGCGCCCGACCGGGCGCCCGGAGCAGCAGATTGTACAACGAGGAGCCGGCGCTTTATTCCTGCTCTTCCTGGCGGTGCTTCTGGTACTCGGCGATCAGCTTTTCCTGCACCGGCCGGGGGACCTCGTCGTAGTGGTCGAACTCCATGTGGAAGCTCGACCGCCCTTGGGTCATGGCGCGCAGGATGCGGTCGTAGTCGAGCATCTCGGACATCGGCACCAGGGCCTTGATGATCTGGCTGCCGTTGGCGGCGTCCATCCCCTGGGGGCGGCCGCGGCGGTGGGAGAGGTCGCCCATGATGTCGCCCGTGAACTCCTCGGTGGTCTCGATCTCGACCTTCATCACCGGCTCGAGGATGGTCGGCTTGGCGTTCTGCATGGCGTCCTTGTAGGCGAGGGAGCCGGCGATCTTGAACGCCATTTCGGACGAGTCGACGTCGTGGTACTGGCCGTCGAGCAGGCGCACCTTGAAGTCGACCATGGGGTAGCCGGCGAGGTAGCCGCGGCGGCGGGCCTCCTGGATCCCCTTCTCGACCGCCGGCCGGTAGTTCTGCGGGATGGCGCCGCCGAAGATCTCGTCGGCGAAGGCGAAGTCCTCGCCGCGCGGCAGCGGCTCGATCTTGATCTTGCAGTCGGCGAACTGGCCGCGGCCCCCCGTCTGCTTCTTGTGCCGGCCGTGGCCGTCGGCGGGCCTGAGGATGGTCTCGCGGTACGGCACCTTGGGCGGGTGCAGGAGGACGTCGACGTGGTAGCGGTGCTTGAGCTTGGCCACGGCGATCTCGATGTGGAGCTGGCCGTTGCCGGAGAGCAGGTGCTCGTGGCTCTCGGGGTCGCGGCCGGCGCGCAGGGCGATGTCCTCGTCCATCAGCCGGTGCAGGGCGTCGCCGATCTTCTCCTCGTCCCCCTTGGACTTGGGCTCGACGGCGAAGGCCATGGCCGGCTCGGCGACCTTGATCCAGCCGAGCTTGACCGGGTGGTCCTTGGCGCACAGGGTGTCGCCCGTGTTGGTGACCTTGAGCTTGGCCACCCCGGCGATGTCGCCCGCGACCACCCGCTGCACGTTCGTCCCCTGCTTGCCCTGGAGGATCATCAGGTGGCCCAGGCGCTCGGCCTCCTCGGCACGGCTGTTCCAGTGGGTGGAGTCGCCGTCGAGGGTGCCGGAGACCACGCGCATCATCGAGATCTTGCCCGTGAAGGGGTCGGAGAGGGTCTTGAAGACCAGCGCCGCGAGCGGCCCGGCCGGATCGCCGGGAAGCGTGATGTCCTCCCCGCCCACGTTCTTGGCCGGGAAGGGGGTGCGCTCGGCGGGGGAGGGGACCAGGGCCAGGACGGCGTCGAGCAGGGCCGAGGGGCCGATGCCGTGGCTGCCGGAGGCGAGGGTCACCGGGAAGATCTGCCGGCTGGCGACGGCGCGGCGCAGCCCGGCCACCAGGTCTTCCTGCGAGATCGTGCCGTTCTCGAAGAACCCTTCCATCAGCTTGTCGTCGGTCTCGGCGACCGCCTCGATCAGGCGGGAGCGGTGGGTCTCGACCTCGCCGGCCAGGGCGGCCGGGATGTCGGCCGGGGCCGCCTTGCCGTTGCCGTCGCGGGTGAACTGGTAGGCCTTCTGGTTGACCAGGTCGACCACACCGGTGAAGCCGGCCTCCTGGCCGATGGGGATCTGGACCGGGATGGCGGCGCGGCCGAACCGCTTGTGGACGCTCTCCAGGGCGCGCTCGAAGTCGGCGCGCTCGCGGTCCATCTTGGTCAGACAGACCACCACCGGCAGGTCCATCGAGGCGGCGCACTCCCAGATCTTCTCGGTGTTGACCTCGACGCCGGCCACGCCGTTGACGCAGAGCAGCACCGCGTCGGCGGCGCGCAGCCCGGCCTGGGTCTCGGAGAAGAAGATGCCGTATCCGGGGCAGTCGAGGAGGTTGATCTTGTGCCCCTGCCAGGGGACGTAGCAGGCCGCGAGGCCGATCGAGATCTTGCGCTCGACCTCCTCGTGGTCGAAGTCGGTGAGGGTGTTGCCATCCTCGACCCGGTGAAGGCGGGTCGTAACGCCACCGGCGTAAAGGAGCGCGCTCACGAGCGTGGTCTTGCCGGTGTCGTTATGGCCCGCCACGGCTAGGTTGCGGATTTTGTCCGGGCTATCCACCTGCATCGTCTGAACCTCCTTCAAAGGGCCTGAGACCAGGGCGGGCAAATATATCACAGGGAAATTCACCCGAAAGGCCCGGATTCGCCCCCTAAATGTAAAGAAGACCAGGGCTTACCCGTCCGCTTCCCGGTTTGACTCGGGGGCCGTGGGCGGCCTAGAATGGCGGCTTCGACCAGCTCTCGCACCATGAGATCATGCTCCCCTTGACCCCGACCAAGCTTGGCCGCTACGAGATCGTCGACGAGATCGGCAAGGGGGCGATGGGCATCGTCTACCTGGCCCGCGACCCCCTCATCGGCCGGCTGGTGGCCCTCAAGACGTTCCGCATCGGCTACTCGGTCAAGGACCAGGAGATGGAGCAGTTCCGCATCCGCTTCATGCGGGAGGCGCAGAGCGCCGGCATCCTGGCCCACCCCAACATCGTCACCATCCATGACGTCGTGGAGGCCTCCGACGAGGGGCTCGCCTTCATCGCCATGGAATACGTACGCGGCACCAACCTGAAGCTGATGCTCCAGGGGGACCAGCCGATGACGTTCCCCGCGGTGCTCGACGTCATCTCCCAGGTGGGGGAGGCCCTCGACTACGCCCACGCCAACCGGGTGGTGCACCGCGACGTCAAGCCGGCCAACATCCTGATCAACCAGGAAGGGCGGGTGAAGATCACCGACTTCGGCATCGCCCGCCTGGACAGCTCGAACCTCACCCAGGAAGGCCAGCTCCTCGGCACGCCGAACTACATGGCGCCGGAGCAGATCCAGGGCCGGGAGGTCGACCACCGGGCCGACCTCTTCTCGCTCGGCGTGGTCCTCTACGAGATGCTCACCCGCCACAAGCCGTTCCAGGGGGAGAACCTGACGGTGGTGAGCCATCGCATCGTCTACGACCAGTTCACCCCCTTGCGGGAGTATGCCCGGGACCTCCCCCCGGGGGTCGACCGCATTCTCAACCGGGCGCTGGAGAAGGACCCCGGCCGGCGGTACCAGCGGGCCAGGGAGATGATGGACGACCTGCGCCAGATAGCGGGGGCGGCCACCGCCCGCGGCGGCGACGATCTCAACGAGACGATGGCGCTGCCCCCCCTGGCCATGCCGGCTCCCGCCGCTCCGGCGGCCCCGGCTCCGGCCGCCAAGGGATCGTTCCTGGACCGCCTGCGAGGCCGCCCCGCCTCGGCACCGGCTCCGGCGTCCCCGCCGCCGCCGGCGCCTCCGCCCCCGGCGGACGGCACCGCGGGGACCGGGCCGGGCACGGGGAGCGGCTCCTCAGTATCCGCGCTGCCTCCGCCGGCTCCCGCCGCCGCTCCCACCCCCTCTCTGGTGGACACCGTGGCCACGGCGGCGCCGCCGGCCGTGAAGCCGCCGGCTTCCCGGACCTCGCCCAGGCGTCTGGTGATCGCCGGGCTGCTCGCCCTCCTCGCCTCCCTCCTCCTCTGGGGCGGGGCGCTGCTCTGGACCAAGGGGGGGCCGGCCGGACCGCAGCGCGACGCCGAGGAGGACGCCAAACGCGCGCGGATCCTGGAGCTGGTCCACGAGGGGAAGCAGGCGGGGGAGGCCGGCAACTGGCCGGTGGCCGTCTATTACTTCAACCAGGCGCAGGGGCTCGATCCCAAGAGCCGGCGGATCCAGGGGCTGCTGACGGCGGCGCGGCAGAAGGTCGACAGCCAGTACTCCCAGGACGCCGGCCGGGCGACCGTGATCGCGATGGGTCTCGCCAACGCCAGCCGGGCCCTGGAAGCGCAGAGCTGGGACACCGCCCAGATGGCGGCGACGACGGTGCTGGGGATCGATCCGGAGAACGCCGAGGCGCGGGCGATCCTGGTCAAGGCCCAGGAGGGGCAGGCGAGGCGGGCGGCCAGGCAGCAGCGCAAGACCCCGGCGTCCCCCCAGCCCGCCCCGGGAACGGTGGCCGCCACCACCCCGGCGACCTCCGAGCAGCCGGCCCGTCCGGCGGCCCCGGCCCCGGCCGCCGCCAACGCGCCCGCGACCCTGCACATCCACGTCACGGCCGACATGGAAGGCTCCGTCATCGTGTCGATCGTCGGCCATCAGGAGCTGCTGCGGCACAACTTCGAGCGGGGCGGGCTCTTCTCGCGCAACAAATCCGCGAGCCTCGAGCCCGTCAGCCTGTCCAAAGAGGTCCCGGCCGGGGCTGGCACCCTCCGGATCATCGTCGCGCCCAAGGGGCACAAGGGCGAGGTCAAGACCCAGGACATGAATTTCCAGGGCGGGAGCTCCCACCGGCTGGAGATCCATCTCCTGTCCTCGGCGGAAGCGACGATTCAGCTCAATTGAGCTCGAGTCAACTGGCCCGCACCGGCTGGGCCGCCCGCGGCTCCCCCTCCGGCGACCAGACGGTCACCGGCCCCATCCTCTCGAACTGCGGCTCCAGGGTCTCGGCGGGCCCTACCGCCACCACGGCGATCCGCTCCGGATCGAGATGGCGGCGCGCCACCTCCCGGAGGTCCTCGCGGGTGACGGTCGCGATCCTCTCCAGATAGTGGTCGTAGTAGTCGTCCGGCAGGCCGAAGACGCTGAGGGTCTCCAGCCGCCGGGTGATGTCGCCCACCGTCTGCAGGCTGTAGGGGAAGACGCCGATGATGTAGCCGGCCGTCTCGGCGAGCTCCTCGGGCTCGACCAGCGACTCGCGCACCCGCCGCATCTCGTGCAGGATCTCGCGGGCGGAGGCGGCGGTGGCCGCGGTCTCCACCGCCGCCTGGATCGTGAAGGGGCCCGGGCCCTGCCGCGAGCTGAAGCGGCTGGCGGCGCCGTAGGTATAGCCGTGGCGCTCCCGGAGATTGAGATTGATCCGGCTGGTGAACTTCCCCCCCAGCAGCGTGTTGAGCACCAGCAGGGGGATGTGGTCGGGGTGGGTGCGGGGTACTCCCCCCACGTGCCCCACGCGGAGCTCGGTCTGGGCGGCGCCCGGGCGGTCCACCAGATGGATCCGGAGCCCCTCCAGGGGGAGGGGGCGGATCTCCGGCCGCGCCGGCGCGGGTCCCGGCGGGCCCGCCGCGCCGAAGGCGGCCTCGGCCTCGCGCAGGAGGTCCTCGGAGTCGAAATCCCCCACCGCGATCAGGGTGGAGCCCGCGAAGCCGTAATGGCTCTGGTAGAAGCCGATCATCGCGGCGCGCTCCAGCCGGGCGACGCTATCTTCGGTGCCGTAGAGCGGCTCGGCGTAGATGCTGCCGCGGTAGATCTCGCGCTGGAAGCGGTCGTCGGCGAGCGCCGAGGGGTCCTGGCGGCGGCGCAGGATCTCGGAGATCCGCAGGCGGCGGAGCCGTTCGACCTCGTTGTCGGGGAAGGTGGGGGCCGTGACGATCTCGGCCAGCAGGTCGAGCCCCTCCCGGCGGTGGCTCGCCAGCAGGCTGGTCGAGAGATAGCCCACGTCCCAGTCGGCGCCGGTGATCAGGTAGCCGCCCAGCCGCTCGGCCGTGTTCGCGATCTCCAGCGAGGAGCGGCGGGCGGTCCCCTCGTCGAGCAGGCCGGCGGTGAGGGTGGCGGTCCCCGAGCTCTCCACCGAGTCGTACTGCGCGCCAGCGGGGGCGATCAGCTCCAGACTGACCAGCGGCAGGCCGGCCAGGCGCGCCACCGCCACGCTCAGGCCGTTCGGCAGCCGGGCGCGCAGGAAGTGGGGGAAGCGGAAGGGGTGGGCCTCGGCGGGCGGCGGCGGGGCCGAGCGGTCGACCGGCGGGCGTCCGGCGGCCATCAGCTCACCTGCCGGGGGACGATGGCCACCACCGAGGGCGCCGCCGCGGGGCACCACTCCGCGGCGTACTCCATGAGCTCCCGCGGCGCGATCTCCAGATAGCGGTCGCCTTCGATCAGCCCCGCCGCGGGGTCGTCGAAATAGGTGGCGAACTGGGAGAGCTGGTCGGCCACGGTGTCCAGCCGCTGGAGAGCGCTGTAGTAGTCGGTCAGCAGGCGGTTGCGGGCGCGGTCGAAGTCGGCCTCGTCCGGAGGCCGGGCGGCGGCGGCGGCGAGATGGCCCAGCAGGGCCTCCTCGAGCTCCTCGACGGCGACGCCGGGCCGGGCGGTGGAGATGATGGTGAAGCTCCCGCCGGCCTCCAGGGGGCCCACCGAGGCGCCGACGTCCTGGGCGATCTGGCGCTCGTAGACCAGGTCGCGGTAGAGCGGGCTCGACTTGCCCCCCGCCAGCACCGACGCCAGCAGGTCCCCCGCGTACCAGGCCCGCTCGCCGTAGGCCGGAGCCCGGAAGCCGAGGTAGACCCGGGAGAGGTGGACGTCGTCCGGCAGCATCGTCCGCCGCGCCTCGGCGCGGGGGGCCGGCGGGCCGGGGAGGGCCACCGGCGGCACCGGCGGGCCGGCGGGAATGCCCCCGAACCAGGCGTCGACCCGCTCCAGGGCCTCCTCCGGCTCGATGTCCCCCACCACGGTGATCACCGCGTTGTTGGGCGTGTAGTAGGTGCTGAAGAAGGTCCGCACCTCCTCCAGGGTGGCGGCGGCGATGTCCTCCATGTAGCCGATCACCGGCCAGCGGTAGGGGTGGTCGCCCGGGTAGACGAGCTCGTTGAGCGTCTCGCCGGCCCGGCCGTAGGGCTGGTTCTCCACCCGCTGCCGGCGCTCGTTCATCACCACGTCGCGCTGATTGTCGAGGCTCTCCCGGGTGAGGCCCGGGAGGAAGAAGCCCATGCGATCCGACTCCAGCCAGAGGGCGAGGTCGAGGTGATGGGCGGGGACGGTCTCGTAGTAGTTCGTGCGGTCGTACCAGGTCGAGCCGTTGGCCACCCCTCCC